>JAHENA010000070.1 GCA_024643405.1 Flavobacteriales bacterium
GTAAATTTAATAAATAATAGCTAATTAAAGATAAATTCATCATGAGCTATCCTAACATTCTTAAAATTAATTTGAGACAATAATGATTTAAAGGTTATATAATCTTGAAAGGATAAATTTTCACTGAACTCAGAGATAATGACTGCATTATCTTCCTCATTCAAATTACTTTCTAAATGACTCAATAATTCTTTTTGATTTGAAGTGTGAATAAATACGGTATCATTCCAAATAAAGGACACATAGGTTGAATCTAAAGATTGAACCTTTATATTTATAATTTGATTAACAGCTTCTTTATTTTTAATCAGATATGAATCCGAAACTTCTAGATGATAAACCACATCTGTAAACTCAATAAACCCTAAGTTTTTTCTGCCGGTATCGTTACAGGTGAAATAGTTTTTGGCATTGTTATTCTTGTGCATTTCGGCATTTCTTTTCTTTTCCTGAAGAAAAATAATTTTTGGAATAGCCTGATTTAATTTAAGTCTTTTATCAATGTTAATTAACCAATTGGTAGTACTGATTAAATTTTTACTATTCAGTTCAACACTATCAGACTTGGTTTCGTCATAAAACAAATATGCAGCAGAAACATCATTGATTTTTGAAATATCAGCATGTTTTATTTCAGGTAGTTGGACCGTTTTGTCATTTCCACATGAAATTATTAATGAAAATAAAAGTAAATAATAAAAAAGGGGCTTCATTATGCAATTTTTGGGTTTAAGGATTGCACTAATTTGATGGTTTCAACAGCTTCCTTTACATCATGCACGCGTAAAATATTAGCACCTTTTTGTAAGGCAATGGTGTTCAAGGCAGTAGTTCCATTGAGAGCCTCACTGGCTGAGTTCTGTAATGTTTTGTAAATCATAGATTTTCTTGAAATACCAACAAGCAATGGTAATTCCAGCATATTAAAAAGTTCTAATTGGCTTAGTAATTCAAAATTCTGTGCTAAGGTTTTTGCAAAACCAAAACCAGGATCAACTATCAAGTCAACTATTCCCAATTGTCTCGCTGCGACAATACGTTCTGAAAAGTAAAATAAAATATCTTTCACAAGATTATCATAGACGGTATGTTTTTGCATCGTTTGTGGCGTACCTCTCATATGCATCATGATATAAGGCACATGTAAATCGGCTATTGTCTCTAACATATCCTCATCCAGTTTTCCGGCAGAAATATCATTTATTAGAGCCGCTCCCATTTGAATACATTTTTTTGCAATTTGACTTCTAAAAGTATCAATGGAAAGCAAAGCATCTGGAAATTCTTTTAAAATACTGGCAACAACTGGTAAAATGCGTGTAAGTTCTTCATCTTCACTCACAAAATCGGCACCCGGTTTAGAACTGTAAGCGCCGATATCAATAAAAGTAGCTCCTTCTAAAAGCATTTGTTCAACATGCTTTAAAATAGCCTTTTCTGAGTGATGTGTGCCTCCATCATAAAAGGAATCCGGAGTGATATTTAAAATGCCCATCACTTTTGGTGATGTTAAATTTATAAGGTGTCCTTTGCAATTAATAGTCATGTATTTGGTGCCGTATTAAGGCTATAAAAATAAAGTTTTTGATTAGGATAAATTCAAAATTAGGGATATAAACTTAAAGTTTGATAATTCATTTTAAAACTTTGAACATTCAACTTTGAACTTTAAACTATTTAAGCGAAATTTACACAAAATACAATGTAATCAATGCGGGATACCTCTAAACAATACGATGCAGTTATTAATACTTGCCAAAGTTTATTTATAAAAAAAATGAAAGATTATGGTAGTGCGTGGAGAATATTGCGTTTACCATCACTAACCGATCAAATTTTTATAAAAGCACAACGCATAAGAAGCCTGCAACAAAACGCTGTCAGAAAAGTTGATGAAGGAGAAGTAAGTGAGTTTATTGGAATCATAAATTACTGTATCATGGCACTTATTCAATTGGATAAGGGTATTGTTGAGCAGCCTGATTTATCAACTGAAGAAGCGACTGCTTTGTATGAGGAGAAAGTTGCTATTACAAAAAAACTCATGGAAGATAAAAACCACGATTATGGTGAAGCCTGGCGGGATATGAGAGTGAGTTCTTTAACTGATTTAATTCTTCAAAAATTATTGAGAGTTAAACAAATTGAGGATAATGCCGGGAAAACGATAGTCAGTGAAGGAATTGACGCGAATTATCAGGATATGATTAATTACGCAGTTTTTGCGTTAATTCATATTGAAGCGGGTAGAAGTTAAATACAACAGATTAAAAGATAAAATATTATAATGAAATATTTAGTAAGCATTTCAAGACTATTTGTAGGCGTTTTATTTATTATTTCCGGATTAATAAAGCTCAATGACCCCTTAGGGTTTTCTTATAAACTACAAGAATACTTTAGTGTAGAAGTTTTAAATATTCCCTTTTTAGAACCTTATGCCCTCATGATTTCTGTTTTAGTCGTTGTTTTTGAAGTGGTTTTAGGTGTTTTTTTACTTATCGGATATAAACCTAAATTTACTGTATGGAGTTTGTTATTAATGATTGTTTTCTTTTCCTTTTTAACTTTTTATTCCGCCTATTTTGATAAAGTTAAAGACTGTGGTTGCTTTGGTGATGCCTTAAAATTAACACCATGGGAAAGTTTCACTAAAGATATTGTTCTCTTATTTTTTATACTTATTTTATTTGTCGGAGTTAAACATATTAAGCCTCTATTTAATAAATTAAACACCACGATTTTAGCTTTATTGAGTTTTATTTTGAGTTTTTGGTTTGGGTATCATGTATTGATGCATTTGCCTTCAAAAGATTTTAGAGCCTATCATATAGGTGCAAATATTCAAGATGGCATGCGTATTCCAGAAGATGCTGCGAAACCGGTTATTGAGTATTATTGGAAATTTAATATAAATGGTGAAGAAAAAGTCATTACCACTAATGGGACTTACCCCAGTGTTGAAGGGAATTTTATTTCTGTCGATACTAAAGTCATTAAAGACGGTTATCAACCACCTATTGTTGATTTTTCTATAGAATCCAATGATGAAGATTTAACGGATCACTTTTTATCAGAGGATAAATTAATCATGATAGTAGCTTACAGCCTTGAGCACATAGAAAAGGCAGGCGCTGAAAAATTAAAAGCATTTTCTGATGAAGCTATGAAAAAAGGTTATACGGTTATTGGTTTGACGGCTTCAGGAGAAGAGGCTAAACAAAAAATAAAAGACCAATATAAACTCGATTTTGATTTTTATTTATGTGATGAAAAGGCACTTAAAACAGTGGTTCGTTCAAATCCGGGCATATTGGAATTAAATAAAGGAACCATTTTACAGAAAGTGCATTGGAATGATCTTGACGATTTGAAATTGTAGTTTAAAATAATATTATACACAACTGTTTAGCTATTTATTAAATAAAATCGGTTACGCGTTACTTACATTATTTGGAGTAGTCACAGTGATATTCTTTTTATTTAATGTATTGCCCGGAGATCCAGCACAAATGATGTTAGGGCAAAATGAGGACAGTGATCAGTTAGCAATTGTGAAACAAAAATATGGGTTTGACAAACCTGTAAGTACTCAATATTTATATTATTTAAATGATTTATCTCCACTATCATTTCATTCCACGTCTCAAAAGGATTATACTTTTTTAAGGAAGGATAAGTATCATTATCTAAGCTTGTTTACTTTAGGAAATACCACTACCGTTTTTAAATGGCCCTATTTAAGGGAGTCTTTCACTAAACAAGGTAAAAATGTAAGTGAGGTTTTAGCAGAAACGCTTCCAAATACATTTGTGCTGGCCGTATCAGCAATAGTAATAGCCTTGATTTTGGGAATATGTTTAGGGATACTCTCAGCTTTATATAAAGATCATTGGATAGACAAATTTATTCAAATCTTAAGCACATTTGGAATGAGTATTCCATCATTTTTCAGTGCCATATTATTTGCTTGGTTTTTTGGCTATGTATTGCACAAATACACTCATTTGCAAATGACAGGAAGTTTGTATGAATTGGATGATTTTGGTGAGGCCATGCACATTCAATGGGAAAATTTGTTGCTGCCAGCGGTTGTTTTGGGTATTCGTCCTTTGGCGGTGGTCATTCAGCTTATGCGAAATTCATTATTAGAAGTATTTAATCAGGATTATATTCGTACGGCTAGAGCAAAAGGGCTCAGTGAATTTCAAATAATTAGAAAACATGCTATTAAAAATGCTATGAATCCTGTGGTAACAGCTATTTCAGGCTGGTTCGCTTCCATGTTGGCAGGAGCTGTGTTTGTAGAGTATATTTTTGGATGGAATGGTTTGGGGAAAGAAATAGTTAATGCCTTAAATACCTTAGACTTACCTGTTATTATGGGTTCAGTGCTCATAATAGCCATACTCTTTATAATTATCAATATTTTTGTGGATATAATTTATGCTTGGTTAGACCCTAAAGTAAAATTAAACTAAATTTGCACTTTCAAAAAAATAGAATTAAAAATGAAAAAATTAAAACACTTGCTGATTGTTTGCTTGGTTTTCTTTAGCTGTAACGGGCAGGAACCAACAACGTTTTCAGAAGCAGCCTTAAATGATACTTTTATAAATTTAGATGGAAAAGAGGTTCCTTTTAAAAACATTTTAAAAGCCTATACTGGAAAAACCATTGTAATAGATGTTTGGGCCTCTTGGTGCAGTGATTGTTTAAAAGGGATGCCAAAAGTAAAAGTATTACAACAGGCACATCAAGAAGTCGTTTATGTCTTTTTGTCTTTGGATAAAAGTCAGGAAGCTTGGAAACGCGGTATTGAAAAATATAATGTCAATGGCAATCACTTTTTCATGCAATCCGGTTGGAAGGGTGATTTCGGTTCCTTTGTTAATCTGGACTGGATTCCAAGATATATGGTCATTGATAAACAAGGAAACATAAAAGTATTTAAGGCCGTTGAAGCAGACGATAAAAAAATTAAAGACGTATTATAATGAGACAACAAATTGTAGCAGGAAACTGGAAAATGAATAATGATTTATCACAAACCGAATCATTAATTTCTGAATTAAAAAACATTAAAAAAACCTCCAATGCTGAGGTCATGGTGGCACCAACATTTACAAATCTTTTAACGGCGGTTAAAGCCTTAAAAACTGTAGATATTGAAGTGATTGCACAAAACATGCATTTTGCGGAAAACGGAGCCTATACTGGTGAGATTAGTGCAGCCATGTTAAAAAGTGTGGGCATTAATACCGTTATTTTAGGTCATAGCGAACGCAGAGCCTATTTTAATGAAACAGACGACATGTTAGCCAAAAAGGTTGATGCAGCTTTAGCTAATAATATGCGCGTTATCTTTTGTTTTGGTGAAGAATTGGCTGACAGAAAATCTGGCAACCATGAGCATATTGTTGAAAGCCAAATTAAAAACGCTTTATTTCATTTGGACGCTTCAGCATTTAAAAATATTGTGTTGGCCTATGAGCCTGTTTGGGCCATTGGAACTGGTGAAACGGCAAGCCCGGAGCAAGCTCAGGATATGCATGCGTTCATAAGAAAGACCTTAAGCAATAAGTACGGCAATGCCTTGGCCAATAGTGTATCGATCCTTTACGGCGGAAGTGTGAAACCAAATAATGCACAAGAAATTTTTTCTAAACCAGATGTTGATGGTGGCTTAATCGGCGGTGCAGCATTAAATGCCACTGATTTTTTCGCTATTGTAAACGCGTTTTAAAAGAATTAAACTAAATACATTCATCCATATGAAACAGTTTTTAATTTTAATTTTTTTGATTACAACAGCTTTGTTTTCGCAGGAGGCTGAGTTAACTATTTCGGCTGAAGATTATCAAAGAGCTACAAATTTCCTTGGAAGTAATACTAAAAGTTTGATTGATAATGCTTTTGTTAGCCCTAAATGGCTTGAAGATGATCGATTTTGGTACCAAACTGAGATGGATGATAAGTCTAAATATGTTCTAGTCAATCCTAAAAAAGGTTTGAAACAGACGGCAGATAAATTGGGTGGTTTAATTGATACCATTAAAGAAGAAAATTCAACAAGAGACTCAAGGAATGAAGTTTTATCTCCTGATAAATCAAAGGCTGTTTTTATAAAAGATTGGAATCTCTGGGTTCGAGATACTAAAACTGGTCAAGAAACTCAATTAACAGTGGATGGTATTGAAAACTATGGATATGCCACAGATAATGCAGGTTGGAGAAAAAGTGAAAGGCCTATTATATTATGGTCTCCCGATTCGAAAAAAATTGCAACCTTTCAACAAGACCAACGTCATGTGAGCGATATGTATTTGGTTGAAACTAAGGTGGGCAAGCCTAATTTGCAAGCATGGAAATATCCATTACCAGAAGATGAAATGGTTATTCAAATTGAGCGATTAATTATTGATGTTGATAAGGCGGAAGTCATTAGATTTAATATTCCCGCAGATGCTAGAAGAGGAACCTTATGTGATGATATTTCATGTACAGGTAATTTTGATGATAATGAGTGGAATTCAGAGAGTACACAATTGGCTTTTGTGTCGACCTCTAGAGATCATAAAATTGAAAAAATGCGAATAGCAGATGCAGATACTGGAAATGTAAGAGAAATTTTCAATGAAATAGTAGATACACAGTATGAGTCGGGACAAGGTAAAATTAACTGGCATTTTTTATCAGATTCTAACGAAATTATTTGGTATTCCGAGCGTGATAATTGGGGTCATTTATATTTATATAATGCAACTTCAGGCGAATTAAAACATCAAATCACAAAAGGTGATTTTGTGGTGACCCAATTGCTTAAAATAGATGAGAAAGGTCGTAAATTGTATTTTTTAGCAAATGGTAAAGAACCTAATAGAGACCCTTATTTTAGTCATTTTTATAGTGTTGATTTTAGTGGAAAAAACTTGAAGTTACTAACTCCGGAAAATGGTAACCATACTATTTCTTTAGCTCCTAATTCTAATTATTTTATAGATAATTACTCACAACCCAATATTCCTAATGTTGCGGTATTACGAAATTTAAAAGGTAAACTAATTTTATCTCTAGAAAAAGAAGATATTTCAAGACTAGAGGCAATTGGATGGAAAGCTCCAACACCTGTTAAGGTAAAATCGAGAGATAATCAATGGGATTTATATGGGCTCATGTTTACCCCAACTAAACTAGATTCTTCAAAAAAATATCCAGTTATAAATTACATCTATCCAGGTCCTCAAGGTGGTGGCGTAGGAAGCAGATCGTTTTATCCGTCGAGAAGCGACCATCAAGCGTTAGCAGAACTCGGTTTTATTGTTGTTGTTATTGATGGTACTTGTAATCCTGATCGTTCAAAAGCATTTCATGATGCTTGTTATGGGAACATGGGAGATAATACGTTAGAGGACCAAATATCAGGACTAAAGCAATTGGGAGAGAAATACCCTTTTATGGATTTGGATAAAGTTGGAGTTTGGGGGCATTCAGGAGGTGGTTTTGCAACTGCAGCCGCTATGTTTCGTTACCCAGATTTTTATAAAGTTGGTATTTCAGAATCTGGAAATCATGACAATCGCAATTATGAAGATGATTGGGGTGAACGTTATATAGGTCTTTTAAAGGGCAATAATTACGAAGAACAGGCAAATCAAAATTATGCTAAAAATTTAAAAGGTAAATTACTGTTAGCACACGGTAATTTAGACGATAATGTACCGCCATATAACACTTATTTAATAATAGACGCTTTAATCAAAGCAAATAAAGATTTCGATTTAATTATTTTCCCTAATGCCCGTCATGGTTTTGGTAAAGATACCAACTATATGATGCGTCGTCGTTGGGATTATTTTATAAAACATTTAAAAGGAATTGATCCACCAAAAGAATTTGAAATTAAACGATAATTTCAATTTTACCAAAGGTTTCCAGAATATATGAATGAAGTTTATATCGGTTATACATTTGAAGTAGAACCAATACAACCGGGAGTTGAAATATTAATAGCTGAATTAGGTTTTGCAGGATTTGAAAGTTTTGTAGAAACTGAAGATGGTGTGACTGCCTATATTAAAAAAGAAGAATGGCGTGAGGATATTCTTAATGATATTCAAATTCTGGAGTCTGATGAATTTGAAATTACGTTTACGTTCTCTGATATAGAACAGGTTAACTGGAATGAAGAGTGGGAAAAAAATTTCAGCCCTATAGTTGTTGATGATTTATGCTCTGTGCGTGCACCATTTCATGAAAAACCTGTAACAATATATGATATTGTTATAGAGCCAAAAATGAGTTTTGGTACCGGTCATCATGAAACCACGCACATGATGATACAACATATTTTAAAAAATGATTTGAAAGATAAATCAGTTTTAGATATGGGCTGCGGCACCGGAGTGCTCGCAATTTTAGCAGAAATGAAAGGCGCCAACCCTATTGATGCTGTTGATTTTGATAATTGGTGCTATCTCAATAGTATTGAAAATGTTGAGCGTAATAATTGTAAACATATTACAGTCATAGAAGGCGATGCAAGCGTGTTAATTAACAAAAAGTATGATATTATTATTGCTAATATTAACCGCAATATATTGCTTAATGATATGGCAATTTATGCGGCCTGTTTAAATAAAAAAGGCTTGTTGTTTTTAAGCGGCTTTTATAATGATGATATTCCCATGCTTCAGGAAGCATGTGAAAAACATATGTTAAAATTTCAAGAAAAATTGGAAAGAAATAATTGGGTTTCTTTAAAATTTTTAAATTAGTAGAAAATTCGTGCTATGGGTACTAAAGAAAAAACTTCAGAAGAAATTTTACTTGCCGAAAAACTGGTTTCACAAAAAGAAATTGTTTTATACAACGATGATGTCAATACTTTTGACCATGTTATTGAAACACTTATAACCGTTTGTGAACATACACCTGAACAAGCAGAGCAATGCGCTCTGATAGTGCATTACAACGGAAAATGTACGGTAAAAACAGGTCCTTACAACGATTTAAAACCTCGTTGCTCCATGTTATTGGAAGCAGGGTTAAACGCTGAAATTATTTAAAACAAAAAAATCTTGTAAAGTAAATTACTTCTTTTTACAAGTATTAAGTCCAAAAGGTAAATAAAGCGGGCAAAAACTAATAAAACTTGTCAACAAGAAAATGAGGGCAAATGCTATTAGTACATATGCTAAAGTTCCTTCAATAACTTTAAAATAGTATAACGCAGCTATTACCAAAGCAATGACAATTCTTATACCTTTGTCTGTACTTCCCATGTTTTTTTTCATAATATATAGTTTAATTCAATTTATTTTATAGTTGAAGGGCATACAAAATCTGACATTTTTACGCCTGTTTTTTTAAGTTCCTCAAAGCCTCCTTCAATATTTACTAAATTATAGAATCCGCGGGCTTTTAAAATAGAGGCTGCAATAACAGAACGGTAACCGCCAGCACAATGGATGTGGTAGGTTTTATTTTTATCAATCATATGAATATTATCATTGATAAAATCTAAAGGAAAATTTTCAACACCTTTTAAATTTAAATACATCGATTGATGTTCTCCAGACTTTCTAACATCTAAAATATTCAGGTTTTGAACATTGGCTTTATGCGTAAATTCGTTTGCAGTAATAGAATCTAAAACATCGATATCTTTACCAGAGTCCTTCCAATTATCAAACCCCCCTTTTAAATAGCCTAAGGTATTATCATATCCAACACGAGACAATCGTGTCACAGTTTCTTTTTCTTTTCCTCTTGGAGTTACAAGAAGGATGGGCTGTTTCAAGTCTTTTATTAAGGCGCCAACCCAAGGAGCGAAGGCACCATGGATCCCAATAAATATAGAATTAGGGATGTGTCCTGTTATAAATTCATGTTCTGGTCTTACATCTAATACAAGCGCACTTTCATGATTAGCTATGGCCTCAAATTCATCAATTTCTAACGGAATATTTCCCTTTTTTAAGACTGTTTCAAATGGGTCATAACCCGATTTATTCAACATGGCATTTTTTGCAAAATACTGTGGTGGTGGTGGAATACCATCCAATACTTCTTCAACAAATTCTTGTTTAGACATGTCTGCTCTCAATGCATAATTGGTTTGTTTTTGATCTCCGAGAATGCCTATAGTTTCTTTACTTAAATTTTTTCCACAAGCAGAACCGGCACCATGAGCGGGATAGACAATCACATCATCAGCTAAAGGCATTATTTTTTCCCGTAATGAGTGAAATAACATGCCTGCTAAATCTTCTTTAGTTAAATCAGATTTAATGGCTAAATCAGGTCTGCCAACATCACCTAAAAACAAGGTGTCCCCAGAAAAAATAGCATGATTTTTGCCTTTTTCATCAATTAATAGAAAGGTGGAAGATTCTAAAGTATGGCCAGGCGTATGTAATACCTTTATAGTAATATTGCCAATTTTAAAGGTTTCATTGTCCTTAGCAATGTAAGCGTTATAAGCTGTTTCAGCGCCTGGACCAAACACAATAGTAGCTCCAGTTTTTTTTGCCAAATCTACATGACCAGAAACAAAGTCTGCATGAAAATGGGTTTCAAAAATATATTTGATTTTTGCATTTTCTTTCGTTGCCTTATCAACATATTGCTGCGTTTCTCTTAAAGGATCTATAATGGCGACTTCACCATTAGATTCAATATAATAGGCTCCTTGAGCTAAACATCCAGTATATATTTGTTCTATCTTCATTCAGTAAATTTTAAAAATGCAAAATTAAAAAATTGCCTTAGTTCTTGTGTAATAATAGTGACATTTAGTTATTTATTTCTTTATAAAGAATATAAAAGGCCATTGCTAAAGTAAACCATCCAAATCCTTTTTTTAATTTCTTACCACTAATGTATTTTGACACAAAGACACCAATTAAAATCCCAATAATAGTAAAGGAAGAAAAGGTTAATAAAAACAACCATTCTATATTGATAGTTTGTAAATCACCGGTAAAACCTATTAAAGAGTTTATGGTTACTATTATTAACGATGTTCCAACGGCTTTTTTCATTGGAAGATTTGCCCAAAGGACTAAGGCCGGAACATATAAAAAACCACCACCTGCACCTATAATACCAGTTACGGTTCCAATGACTAATCCTTGAATAAAAGTCATATAGTAGGGTTGCTTAAAATTCAATAATTCTTTCTCTTCATTTTTAGTTCTTATCATCGAAATAGAGGCTAAAAGCATCACAATGGAGAAAAAAGTCATGATGGCCAAGTCTTTTGTAATAGGATAATTACCTAAACTAAATAAATTTTCTGGCAAGTTAGGAACTAAATATCTTCTTGATAAATAAACGGCCATGAAGGAAGGAAAAGAAAAGGCTAATCCAATTTTAATATCTGCCAATCCTTTTCTTATTTTTTGGACAGCGCCTACCATGGAGGAAGAGCCAACTACAAACAGTGAATAGGCAGTTGCAATAACAGGATTATAGCCTAAAACATACACAAGTAATGGTACAGTTAAAATAGAACCACCTCCACCTACCAGACCTAAAACCAGTCCAACAACCAGGGCTCCTAAATATCCAAAAATTTGTAACGAATCCATATTAATGAGGCAGTTTGTCTTTTACAGCGCCATAAATTAAAGTCCCCAACAATGCTGCTAAAATTACAATAATCATACTGTAAACTCCAGCGCCAACTAAAATATACATAGGTCCTGGACAAGCACCAACAAGTGCCCAGCCTAATCCAAAGATAATACCTCCAACTATATATCTGATAAAACCGCTCTCTTTTTTTGGAACATTAATTTCAAGACCAAACAGATTTTTAAAATGTTGTTTTTTTGAAATTTGTAAAAAGATAACACCTGTAGCGATGGCTGTACCTATAATGCCATACATATGAAATGATTGAAAGCGGAACATTTCATATATGCGGTACCAAGAAACAGCTTCTGATTTAAAAAGTACAATCCCAAAAAATACACCAATAATTAAAAATTTAAAATATTTCATAGTTTATAATATGTAGGGTAAAATAAAATTAGTCATTATTAAGCCACCAATAAAAAAACCAACCACGGCTACTAAAGATGGTTTTTGTAAGCTGCTCAATCCTGTGATAGCATGACCTGATGTGCATCCACCAGCATAGCGTGTCCCAAATCCAATTAAAATACCACCTATTATTAAAATAAGCAATCCATATGGCGAGGAAATAGCATCAAAACCAAAGAATTCGTCAGGAACAATACTTTTGCCAGGGTTATTAAAACCAAGTTCACTTAATTCTCCAATTGTTTTTACATTAAGATTTGTATTCGTTTCAACAGATAGGTAATTTTTAGCAATGAAACCACCAATAAGTGCACCAAGAATGACAATTAAATTCCATTTTTTTTCTTTCCAGTCAGCTTTAAAGAAATCTATGATTTTGCCGGCACCTGCCATAGAACACATGGTGGCTAAGTTAGACGACATGGCAAACGTTTTTCCAAAATAAAGTAGCATCGCCATAACGAACGCAATTAAAGGGCCCGATACATACCAGGGCCATGGGTTTAAAATATATTCCATGAATTTTATTTGAGATTATATGTTAAGATAAAAGTCTTTCAAAAATAAAAAGTTTAAAATTGTAAAACTTCTATTTTGTTTCGACTTAATTTAATTTTGTCTTCATTTTCCAATTGTTTCAAAATACGAGACACTACCACTCTTGAAGTATGTAAATCATCTGCAATGTCGTTATGTTTAATTTCGAGACTCGTTGATGCGTTTAGTTTAACTTTATCTATTAGATATTTAAAAACGCGTTCATCCATTTTTAAGAATGCCAAGGTATCGATAGTTTCGAGCATTTCATTAAAACGTATTTGATAAGCATCTAAAATAAAATTACGCCAACTAGCATTCGTATGAAACCAATCTTGTATTTTATTAACAGGAATCATGATGAGACTGGAATTACTTTCAGCAACGGCTCTAATATTACTTTTTGCCGTTTTTAAACAACAGGTCATGGACATGGTACAAGTATCACCTGCTTCTAGGAAATACAATAAAAGTTCATTACCGTGATCATCTTCTCGTAGAATTTTAATGTTTCCAGATAATAATAAAGGAATATAATTAAGTGGTTGATTGATATCTATAATAATATCATCCTTCTTAAATTCCTTATAAACCCCGGTTTCAAAAATTTCATTTAATAGATTTTCATCAAGGATTTGATTGAATTTTTGTAATAGTAATTTATTTGTCATGCCCAAAAGTAATCATTTTTCAAAATTGAAATAAATAGTTTGGCTGTAATTTAATAAAAATACTATATTTGCACCCATAAAAATGGCCTCGTGGCGCAACTGAATAGCGCACTTGATTACGGCTCAAGAGGTTACTGGTTTGAATCCAGTCGAGGTCACTAGAACCTTCGACCTATTTGGTTGGAGGTTTTTTAGTTTATAATTTCTCTTGTAATTTTTTAAATAAATTCAAGTGTTTGTTTTGAAGCAGGTCAATCTGTTTCAATAGAACATTCATTCTAAAAAGTTAAAGGCTTTTGTTTTTAGATGGGTTCTTTAAATTTTATTTAACCTCGTTTTTTTATTTGTTCCGAAATACTAAGTAATAATGGAAAATTTAAAAATATGTTTTATGCACATTTTTTAACCATCTTAGTGATAAAGCCTTAAGATATTTTTTATACAAAACATTTTAATAGTAAGAGAAATAGGTTTTTTTTAGGAAAACAAATTTAAAATAGTATATTTGTGTAATCGATTACATATATTTTTTTATTATGACAAACTACAACTTCAGATACGCAGCAAACCCTGCAGATGTAAAAGGGTATGACACGAACCATTTAAGAAACGAATTTTTGATACAAGAGCTTTTTGTTAAGGACAGTATTCAATTGACATATTCTATGTATGATAGATTTATTGTTGGAGGTATTATGCCAGTAGATCATAGTTTGAAACTTGAGACGATTCCATATTTAAAATCCGAAAATTTTCTTGATAGAAGAGAATTGGGAATTATAAATGTTGGAGGTATTGGTGAAGTAACGGTGGATGGCGTTAAATATGTTTTAAATAAAAAGGAAGCGCTTTATGTTGGTCAGGGATGTAAAGAGGTAGTGTTTTCAAGTCTAAAAGGTGGTCATGCTTTATTTTATATAAATTCCGCTCCGGCACATAAAAAGTTCCCAACAAAACGGGTTAGCCAAAAAGATGCTGAAATAATTCAGCTTGGTGATGAAAAGTATGCCAATAGGAGAGTTTTAAATAAACTAATAGTCAATAGCATTGTTGAAACGTGTCAACTGCAAATGGGGCTTACTGAACTTTTACCTGGAAATGTATGGAATACCATGCCTGCGCACACGCATAACAGAAGAATGGAAGCTTATTTTTATTTTGATTTAGAGGCTGGTCAAACCATTTCTCATTTTATGGGTGAACCCCAAAATACTCGACACATTTTTATGCAAAATAATGAAGCGGTTTTATCTCCAGAATGGTCCATACATTCGGGTGCAGGAACTTCAAATTATTCGTTTATTTGGGGCATGGCTGGAGAGAATTTAGATTATAGTGATATGGATATTTGTACACCAAACGAATTGAAATAATTAGGATGGATTTATTCAGTTTAAAAGGAAAAAGAGCTCTTATAACTGGGGGTACCCATGGCTTGGGTATGGCCATGGCCGAAGGTCTTGCAAATGCTGGCGCAGAACTTATTATTACAGGGACGACGCCTTCAAAAATGGAGGAGGCCTTGAGTTATTATAAAGGCAAAGGATTCAAAGTGTCAGGGTATTTATTTGATGTAACAAATGAGAAAGTTGCCCAAGAAAATATTTCTAAGATTAATAAAGTAGTTGGAAATATTGATATTCTAGTAAATAATGCTGGAATTATAAAAAGAGAATTGGCAATTACCATGCCTGTGGAAGATTTTAGAAGAGTTATTGAAGTCGATTTAGTTGGGCCGTTTATAATGTCACAACTGGTGGCCAGACAAATGATAGACCGTAAAGAAGGTAAAATTATTAATATATGCTCCATGATGAGCGAACTGGGTAGAAATAGTGTGAGTGCCTATGCTGCAGCTAAAGGCGGATTAAAAATGCTTACCCAAAATTTAGCAACGGAATGGGCTAAATATAATATTCAAGTCAATGGAATCGGTCCGGGGTATTTTGCTACTAGCCAAACAGAGCCAATCCGTGTAGACGGGCACCCTTTTAATGAGTTTATTATTAATAGAACACCAGCTGCCAGATGGGGTAACCCTGAAGATTTAGCAGGGGCGGCTGTCTTTTTAGCTTCAAAAGCCAGTGATTTTGTTAACGGACAGGTTATATATGTTGACGGCGGAATTTTGGCAACGATTGGGAAACCTTCAAATGAAGATTAATATTTCAGAATAAAAAAATGAAAACAAACTTTATTCACGACAATTTTTTATTAGAAAATAAGTATGCTGAAGAATTGTATCATAACTATGCAAAAAATCAGCCTATTATAGATTATCATAATCATTTACCTCCTCAACAAATAGCAGAAG
>JAHENA010000154.1 GCA_024643405.1 Flavobacteriales bacterium
AAAAACTAACAAAATTACCTTTAGGCTGTTTTGTTTTGAATATAACCTAATTATTGCTACTTTTCAAGAAGAATTAATCATAAAACAATGCTGTTTTTACCCAAATTGAGCAAAGTGAAAAAGCACCTACATTATTATAAAATTTTGGTTCTACTTTTTTGTAGTAGTAATGCGGTATTTTCTCAATTAATTACAGTTAACAGTTCGTCATCTTTAGAAGAACTTATTCAAAATAATTTAGTAAATAGCTGTGTAGAAATTTCTAATGTTAGCTCTTTTATAAATGGAAGTGTTGATAATATAAATAGTTTCGGCTCTTTTCAAAAGGCAAGTTCTAACTTTCCCTTAAATAACGGAATTGTTATTTCTTCGGGAAATGTTGCATCCGGCGGAAACTCAGCAAATAGTGTCCCTTTAAGTGAAGGAACAATAGCATGGGGTACAGATACAGATATAGAAACCTATTTAAGTGTAAACAACACAGTAAATGCTACTTCTATTGAATTTGATTTTATTGCCAACTCCAACATGATTTTGCAGTTTAAATATCTCTTGGCATCCGAAGAGTACAATGGAGATTTTCCATGTAATTCATCTGATGGGTTTGTTTTTTTAATCCGTGAAGCTTCAAATAATTACGAAAACATTGCAGTAGTTCCTGGAACTACTGATCCTGTAATAGTAAAAAATATCCATAACGAAATTCTAAGTCCAATAGGATCGACCATTTGTTCAGCAGCTAATGACCAATATTATGACGGCATCTTCACAGATACTAATTATGAAGGTAGAACTAATGTGCTAACTGCAACAAAAGAGGTTAAGGCTAATATAAAATATCATATAAAATTAATTGTAGCAGACCAAGGTAATTTATCGAGAGACCCATCTTATGATACGGCTGTTTTTATAGAAGCCAATACATTTAACGAATTAGAATTGGGAGAAGACATTAGCACTTGTGCTAACAGCGTGACCTTAGATGCAACCATTCAAAACCCGCTAGCTAATTATTCTTGGTTTAGAGATAATTTTCAAGTTTCTGGAGAATCAAACCCTACTCTTATAACAACAATTAGTGGGCTTTATAGCGTCGAAATAAACATCCCAGGGGTTTCTTGTACGATTCAGGATGAAGTCAATGTCACTATAGATAGCGCATTAACGACAAATCCCATTATGCCTTATCAATTATGTGATTTGGATGGTAACAACCAAGAGTTTTTTGATCTTACAACAAAAGACACAGACGTTGCAAATGCTATACAAAATCTACCATCTAGCTATATTATTCAATATTATTTAACAGATACAGATTCAAGAAATAATCCAAATAACAATATAACATCTTTAATAACAGGCTCTAGAACTATTTATGTTCGCGTGGAAGACACCATTTTGGGCTGTTTAATTTACGGCACTCTTGATTTAGAAGTAAATCTGCTTCCAACTATTATTCAACCAAGTGATTTTGACATTTGTGATAATGACAATTTACCAAACACTCGTACACAAATTAATTTAAGTGAAAAGGATAACGAGATAACTGGCGGTGACCCGAATCTGACTGTTTCTTATTTTAAAACACTATTTGAAGCTAAATCAGATTCTAACCCAATACCAATACCCTATATTAATACAAATCCTTCTGAAACACTTTATATTAGAGTAACCAATAAAATTACTGGTTGCTCAAGCGCTAACGGAGAGACTTTAACAATTAATATCACCAATGGAAATACAAATATTTTAAGAGGCACACAATACATTGATGCTTGTGATGTTGACCATGACGGATCAGCCATATTCGATTTGACTCAAGTATTAAATGATGTCCTTAACGGACAAACGGGTTTATTACCTACATTTTATACAAGTGAAATTGATGCAGAATCAGGAAGTAATCCTATACCCGATACAGAAACTCAATATTATGTAAGCAACAATCCAGAAAAAGATATTTTCTTGAGACTTGAAGATAGTACAACAGGTTGTTATGCCATAATACCTATAGAAATACATACTAATTTATTACTTACAGGAACCTACTTACCACCAACTGGTTTTGCATTTTGCGATCAAGATGGAGATGGTAAAGTTGATGTGTACCTTGATAACTCGTTAGGAATTCCTATTATTGATGGAATACCTAATTTAACAGTTACTTTTTTTGAGTCACCAACTGATAGAGATAATAATAACCCTATTGATACCTCAAATTTATACACTATAGAAAAAAATAATCCTAAAACTTTATATATTAAACTTAATAGTGATACTTGCGAAGAGGTTGCAGAAATTACTTTACGAATCGAACCCGTTATCACCTTTAATCCAATTAATCCTATACCTTATTGCGACAATGATGATGATGGAAAGGTTATGGTAGATTTTGAAACTTTTGATTCTATGATTACCGGCGCAAATACAGATTTTTTTGTAAGGTATTATAAAGACCCTGATGATGCCAATGCATATGCTGGACCAAATCAATTACCTAGATATAATCTAATTAATCAATCGGACACCTTTTATGCAAGAATTGAGAATTATATGACAGATTGTTTTACCGTAAATGAGTTTCAAATAGATGTAATACCTGCACCAACAGTAACACAACCTAATAATGTTATAGAATGTATTTCTTCGGGCACCACTACTAATATTAGATTCCAAGATAAAATAGATAATAATGAAATTGTTTCAGACCCATCAAATCTTACTATAGAATTTTTTGCTTCGAGAACAGATGCAGAATCGTTTGATGTTAATAACCCTATTAGAAATTTGAATAAAGAATCCTTTCAAGTATCCACACAACGTATATTTATACGCATAGAATCGATTTCTGGCTGCTTTGTTATTACATCTTTTAATGTAATTGTCAATTCAATTCCTGTTATTCCAAGTATCTCTCCTTACCAAATTTGTGAAGAATCTGGTACATTGTCAACAAGTTTTGATCTTAGGGTTAAAGATGCCGAAATATTAAATGGACAGCTAAATAAACGGGTAAGGTACTTTGAAGATAGCACACTTCAAACTGAAATCCCCACATCAAATCCATATATTAGCTCTGGTTCAGAAACAATATTTGTTTTGGTTGAAAATATTAATGATCCTAATTGTAATAGTAGTTCTTCCTTTCTTTTGGAATTAGGAACCAATCCAAATTACAATACAAACTTTACACCATTCCCTTCTGCCTGTCAAAATAATTATGGAAATAGAGTTTTTGACTTAGAAGCTAAGCGTAATGAAATTGCTCAAGGGAGCACAGATAATTTAAATATCAGTTTTTATTTGGATAGAGAAAAGGCCTTAGCTAAGACAAGTGATTCTTTAACCATGACTTATACATCTTATGATACATCGGGACAATTTTATGCTAGAATAGAAAATGAAAGCAACCAATGCTTTAGTATTGAAGAAGTAACTTTTATAACATTTCCTTCACCTTTTATTACTTCAGCAAGTATCAATCCTGTTTGTGACATAAATTATGATGGTAACGCTATTGTAGACTTAAATACTGCCATTTATACTATAACAAATGTTAGACCTGGATTTGGTGATGTTACATTTTCCTTTTATGAAGATGAAGCATTAACTCAACCAATTTCTTCAAATTTAATTAGTAATTATCCTGTAAATACGACAGACCCTATTTATGTAAAAGTTGAAAACGCAACAAATTGCTATGATTCAGCACCTTTAATGATTCAAATAAATCTTCCTCCTGCAATCAATACGATTGAGAATATCGGAGATTGCGAAAACTCGACAAATACTTACAATTTAGGTCTAGTAGATAACTTATTAGTAAATAATGCTAATCAGGTGAACATAAATTATTATGAATCACCTTATGATCAAACTAACAGCAATATACCTATCACTGGAAAAATATTCAATTATTCTGGGTCTGGTAATTACAGAATTTATACTAAAATAGAAGATTTACAAAATGGATGCCCTGTATTTACTTCATTCAATTTACAAATAAATCCAAATCCGATTGCGATACAACCACCTAATTTAGAAGCATGTGATGATGACTATGATGGCTTATTTGTTTTTGATTTATCTCTGCAAAAAACCAAAATTA
>JAHENA010000155.1 GCA_024643405.1 Flavobacteriales bacterium
GTGGTTATTTTTGAAACCAATTCGTGTTCTGGAGCCAATGTCATAAAACTAACACCAAAAATAGTATCAGGGCGTGTTGTAAAAACGTCTACAACCTCGTCATGCCCAATCAATTTGAAACTCACTGATGCTCCAACAGATTTTCCAATCCAGTTACGTTGGCTTTCCTTTAAAGAATCCGTCCAGTCAATGGTATCTAATCCTTGAAGTAAACGTTCTGCATAGGCAGAAATCCGCATACTCCATTGCGTCATTTTTTTTCGAATGACTGGATGACCGCCTCGTTCTGAAACGCCATTTACAATTTCATCATTTGCCAAAACTGTTCCTAAAGCCGGACACCAGTTTACTTCTGTTTCTGCTAAATAAGTTAATCTGTATTGTAATAAAATTTCTTGTTGCTTTT
This sequence comes from Flavobacteriales bacterium, assembly GCA_024643405.1. Classification (GTDB taxonomy): domain Bacteria; phylum Bacteroidota; class Bacteroidia; order Flavobacteriales; family Flavobacteriaceae; genus Yeosuana. Next base: position 407 of record JAHENA010000155.1, read on the forward strand.
CAGAAGAAAAAGAATGCCATTGTTCTGCAGAAAAAACTTGAACGTTGTCATTACATACTGCATTTACCTTAGAATTCCCATTAGCGGAAAATATCTTAATTAATTCCGATATATCTTCAGCTTTATTACTGTCATTGTTATACCATGCATTGAATAATTGAATAAAAATCCACTGTGTCCATTTGTAGTAACTAGGGTCAGAAGTTCGGACTTCACGAGACCAATCAAACGAAAAACCAATTTGATCTAACTGACGACGATACGTTTTGATGTTTTCTTCAGTTGTTAAAGCAGGATGTTGACCAGTTTGTATGGCATACTGTTCAGCTGGCAAACCGAAACTATCGTAACCTTGCGGATGTAATACATTAAAACCTTTATGGCGTTTGTAACGCGCATAAATATCAGAAGCAATATATCCCAGCGGATGGCCCACATGTAAACCCGCTCCACTTGGATACGGGAACATGTCTAGTACATAATACTTTGGTTTATCTGAATTATTTTCAGCTTTAAAGGTTTGGTTTTCTGCCCAATATTTTTGCCACTTGGCTTCTATCTCGTTGCAATGATACTTCATTATAATAATTTCCGCTTATAAAAGCGCAAATTTACGCTTTATAAACAAACTGTAAAACCTTTAACCCCTAATTAATAGGGCCGATTGTTTTAGCAAAATGGCGTTTTTCTCTGCTTTATGATTTACATTTGGGGCTTTAAAGACCATGACTTTGATTAAAAGCAACTATAAAGCGCATTTAGCCCTTCTTGGCGCCAACCTTATTTATGGCGCTAATTTTATGATTGCCAAAGGCATTATGCCTCATAAAATTGGCCCATCTGCTTTAGTGGTTTTTAGACTCATTGGCGCAGGCCTTCTATTCTGGATCATTAAAAAATTTGTAAAAGAAACGATTGACAAAAAGGACTACCCCATAATTATACTATGTGCCATTCTTGGTGCTGCCGTTAACATGATGCTGTTTTTTCACGGATTAAGTTTAACATCGCCAATTGATGCCTCTATTATTAGCACCTCTATTCCTGTGATGGTATTAATTTTTAGCGCCTTTATTTTAAAAGAAAAAATCACCAAGTATAAATTATTTGGCATCGCTATTGGAGGTCTTGGCGCCTTTTTACTGGTTTGGTATGGAAACAAAACGGAAGGAACCAGTTCCTTATTTGGCAATGTACTAGTGTTTATAAACACCTGTTCTTATGCGCTTTATCTTGTTTTAATAAAACCTTTGATGATGAAATACAATCCCATTACCATCATAAGCTGGGTATTTTTATTCGGGTTTATTTTTGTTTTACCATTTGGAATTATTGATGTCATAAACACAAATTATGAGGCATTTACTTTACAAACCTATTTAAGTATTGGTTTTGTAGTAATTGGCACCACCTTTTTTACTTATCTTTTTAATATTTATGCCTTACAACATGTAGCTCCTTCCATTGCCGGAAGTTATGTATACCTTCAACCGGCTATTAGTTTTGTATTAGTTGTAATTTCAGCATTAGTATTAGGTATTGATACCTATAAAGCGGATATTAATTTAGTGAAAATTATCAGCTGCTTACTCGTTGTTTCTGGGGTGTATCTCGTAAGCAAAAAACAATAAATTTACTTCCTAGCATTCATTTCCTGTGGCAACAAACAATGGTATATAAATGCATTTATTGGTGTTTCTATTCCTAAAAGCTTGCCCTGACGGACAATATACCCATTAAAATTTTCAAGCTCACTGGGTTTACCTTCCATCATATCACGCTGCATAGATGCGGTTGTATTTGGTGCTGAATTAATAAATGACTGCATTGAAAATTCTATGTCTTGCTTTTTTAATAGAATTCCTTTTGCATTGGCAACAGCAACAACTTCTTCACCTGTTTTCCGTATTATCTCTTTTATTTCGTCACTTTGTTGTAAATATTTATAAATAACCCTGGTTATAGCACCGATGCCACTTACCATGGTTATAAACAGGAATTTTCGCCAGATATCAAGTTGAATATCTTTTGAAAGGGTATTTTTAAAACCGGCCTTGTCAAAAACGGACTTTACCTCTTTTATTCTTTCCGTGTTTTCGTTATTATATTCTGCAAAGATAATTTCAGGTTCAAAAGCGAAGTGATTAATAACGCCAGGAGATTCTACCTTACTCACAATTTTACTTAAACCCGCTAAAACATTTTCTTTGGGTAGAACAGATAACAAAATATCTGCATTATCGGCACCATTTTGTAGTGGTAACACCATCGTTCTAAAATTAATAACAGATTTTAATTGCCGAGCAATCTCTAAAACCTGCCACGATTTAACGCCAAGAATCACTAAATCTGGATTTTTAATGTCATTGATGTTATCAGTTGCTTTTACATTTACTGTAAAGTCTCCCAAAATACTTTTTACTTGTAAACCCTTTTCTTTGATAGCTTGCAAATGTCTTCCACGTGCAATAAAAGTAACATCAAAACCCGCTTTAGCTAATTTTCCACCAAAATAACCTCCTACACCTCCGGTACCAATTACAACAATGTTCATATGTTTTAGTTTATATAAATAGAGATTAAATATACTTTATTATTTTTACATCATTAATCCATTTTTATGAGTGCATCATTTGAAAATCTTCAAAAGCGTCGTCTTATTTCCTCCTACTTTTCTGTAGTGCTAAGTATTGCTTTGGTTTTATTTTTATTAGGCTTATTAGGCATGCTAGTGCTGAATGCCAAAAAAGTATCGGATCATTTTAAAGAACAGGTGGTTTTAACTATCTATTTGAAAGACACTGCCAAGGAGGTTGAAATTAAGCAGTTGGAAAAAAGTTTAGCTATGACAGACTATGTAAAAACCACAGAATATGTTTCAAAAGAACAAGCTGCTGAATTTATGAAGGAAGAAAATGGGGAAGATTTCATGGATTTTGTTGGGTATAATCCTTTACAAAATTCTATTGATGTGCATTTGAAAGCAAATTTTGTAACGTCTGATCAATTAGAGAAAATTTCTGAAGAAGCCTTAAGTAAAAACTTTGTTGATGAAGTTACTTATGATAATGACCTGGTCACTTTAATGAATAATAATGTAAAAAAAATAAGTTTCTGGGTGTTGGTGATTAGCGGCGTTTTTACTTTAATCGCTGTTTTACTGATTAATAGCTCCATCAGACTTGCCGTTTATTCCAAAAGGTTTACTATTAAAACCATGCAAATGGTTGGAGCTACCAAGCAATTTATTAGAAGACCATTTGTTTGGAAAAGTGTCCGTTTAGGAATCATTGGAGGTGTTTTAGCCCTTTTTGGAATGGCTATTGTTTTATTTTATCTCAACAAAACATTCCCTGAGCTTGAATTATTAAGTAATCCTCTTCTAGTTGCTCTTTTATTTCTTTTTGTGTTTGCGCTTGGCATCATAATTACCTGGATAAGCACACATATTGCAACACAACGCTTTTTAAATTTAAAAACAGACCAGTTGTATTATTAAATTTGCATTTTATTAACTTTATTTATTAAATAAATCGGTTACTTTGCAGGTATTATCTTAAATGATCATTCGAAAATATTATGGGAGAGAAAAAACGTAAAGAAGATTCAGAGAGCGTATTTGTCTTTGGAAAAAAAAACTATAAGTTTATGTTTATTGGGATTGCTTGTATTGCCCTAGGTTTTATATTAATG
>JAHENA010000071.1 GCA_024643405.1 Flavobacteriales bacterium
TATTCATATAGTAAACTTATGTCAAAAATAAGAGTCAAAAACATTAAAACGGAATTGCTTTCAAAACAATTTTACACATTAAATAAATTAACTTTTGATTATTTAATGAATAATAATGAATGGGTCACTCAGGTTAGGGAATGTTATGATAGAGGGGATGGTGCAGGTATATTATTATATAATAAAAAAAAGGGCACCGTTATTTTAACCAGACAGTTTAGGATGCCAACTTATATGAATGACAATGATGAGGGTTTATTAGTTGAAATATGCGCAGGCTTGTTAGATAAGGATCAACCGGAAGCCTGTATTATGAGAGAAACAGAAGAAGAAGTTGGATATAGATTGAAAAGTGTCAAGAAAGTTTATGAAGCTTATTCATCACCTGGTGTTATGACAGAAAAGATGCATTTTTTTATTGGAGAATATACAGACAGCATGAAGGTAAATACCGGAGGTGGATTAGAAAGTGAACATGAAGATATTGAAGTTTTGGAGATGCCTTTTACAGAAGCTGTTGAAATGTTAAATACCGGAAAAATAGAGGATACCAGAACTATTGTGTTACTACAATACGCAATAATTAATAAGTTATTATGATTTATTTAAGGCTAATTGCATTTTAATATTGCAACGCTTATAAGGACAATTTTTTTCTACCGGAATTTCTATAAAACCGAATTTTCTATAAATATAAATGGCGTTTTCAAGTTTTCTACTTGAATATAATATGATTGAATTTATTCCGTTTTCCTTAGAATAATTGATACAATATTGCATAAGTTGTTGCCCAATATTTAAACCTCGATAGCTTGGAGAGACCGCCATTTTGGTCAGTTCCACCACAGAATTTACCTTAGTAGGCATTAAAGCAACGGTTCCTATAATTTGGTTATCTAACTTTGCAAAAAAGATATGCCCCCCTTTATCTAAAATATATTTTTGAGGATTACTTAATACCTCCTCATCATAAGGTTCAACATAAAAAAAGGTTTTGAGCCATTCAATATTTAAATCATAAAAAGATGGTGCAAATTCGGGTTGGTAACTAATAATATTAATTAGCATTGGCTTTAATAAAATCTGTAATTAAATAAGTAATTAATTTCCCAATTTGTTTTTCATTTTCAGTGTTGGCAATGGCTTCACATATATGCAAATAGCAAGCATTGTCATTCTTTCCAAAAAAATTAATAAATGATCTCGCTCTATTGACACTGAATCCGCTTGGAGTCATAGCACTACTGGAAACGTTTTCAATGGCATCACAATCAATTTCAATTCCAAAAGGTTTATCAGATACATGTTCTAATGCACGTTGTAATTCATTTTTATATTTTAAATCTTTTCGAATTTCTATTGATTCAAATGTATTAAATTGAATAGATTTTATTTTTGAAAAAGATTTAAAAATACTATCAGAGGTATAATTTTCATGTAATCCAAAAACAAAATAGTTCTTAAGAAAGCCTTCGGCATATGCATATGAAAAACCATTACCACTATGGCGCCCTTCTTCAGGTCTAAAATCTGAATGCGCATCAAAATTAATAACGTTAATAGGGAATCCATAAGCTAATGAAGAACCTTTTATATTTCCATAGGCATTATTATGGCCTCCACCAATAATTATAGGTTTCTTTCCAGCTGAAACAATTTGTTCAATAATATAAGTTACGTAAGTGTCAATTTTTTTGACAACTTTTCTAGCCTTTAAAATATCTTTTTTCTTTGATTGGTCTAAGGTTGAAACCTTTAACATTTCAGATGTAAAATCTAAATGTCCCAGTATTAAAACCTTGTTCGCTTTTGTAAACTGATTATTTTGAATATTTACTAAAAATTTTATTACCGTATTCCATGTGTTGTAAGTTCCTGTTATTCCGTGATTTGCAAACACGCCAACATCTTCTGGCAACCCAATAATGACATGTGTAACATCCAAATTTTTAAGTTCATCGTATATGTTAGAAATGGAAGCTAAAAGAGTAACATGTTCTCCAAATTTGGATTCACCTGTGCGCTTGTTTAGTAATTTATTTAGTTCTGAATTATTAAATAAAACTAGTTTATCCATTGAATAATTAAATTTTTAGAATAATTAAAAATACAGTTTTTATTTATTCAAAGTATTAAAAAACCAAGTATAAAATTAAAATTCATTAAACTATTAAAACAAATTAAAATTAAGTAATTATGGAAAACAACGGTAGCAGTAGTATGGGATTAAAAGTTGCATTAGGTATTGCATTAGTCCTTTTTTTAGGTACAGCTTTTTATTCGCTTAACCTTTATAACGAAAGTAATAAAACGAAAAAAGATCTTACTGAACAAAAACAATTAGTAATGAATGATTTAAACGCAATGGCAAAACAATATGATGCTGCTATTAGCGAAAACACTATTGCTAAAAACGATTTAATTGAAGCAAGAGAGCGTATTCAAGGCTTAATAGACTCTTTAAAAATTTCTGAAACAAATGTGAAAAGTTTATGGAGATACAAACAAAAATATACGTCACTTCAAAAAGAAATGGATTTATTGTTAGCTGAAAATGAATCATTAAAAACTCAAAATGCTTATTTATCAACATCTTTAGATAGTACTAGAGTACGTTTAGAAGAAAGAACCATGTTTACTGATTCTTTATTATTACAAAACAATGCGTTAGCAGAAGTTATGGAAAATGCTGCTGTATTATCAGCTGTAGGTTTAAAGGTTTTAGGAGTTATTGAAAGAACTTCCGGAAAATTAGTACCAACTGAAAGAGCGAGTCGTGCAGATAAAATCAGCGTTTGTTTTACAGTTGCTAAAAATAAATTAGTACAAGCTGGTGATCAAGAACTTTACATACAAGTTATAGATCCGAACAGCAATACTTTAGGAGCTAATGAGCAAGTAACTTTTGGAGAACAAACTTTAAATTACAGTATGATTAGTAAATTTAATTATGAAAATACAAGTTTAAATGTATGTGAGTTTTTAGCACCAAAAGATTCAGGTAAATTTGAAAAAGGACGATATATCGTGAATGTTTTCAATGAAAAAGACCTAGTGGCAAATACAGAGTTTACGCTTAAATAATAAATATTAAATAATAAGAATAAAAAACCCGAAAGTTACTTTCGGGTTTTTTTATGATTAAAAATTAAGAAGGTATTGAATTTCCATTGATTATCACCTGATCTATGTGATTATCGCCAAACGCATAAGGTAAATAATAGTAGCTCGGAATTTTTTTAGTTATTATTAAATTCGCTTTTTTACCAATGGTTATACTTCCATAGTTGTCAGCTATTCCCATAGCAAAAGCACCATTAATGGTCACGGCATTTATGGCTTCTTCTGGTGTTATTTTCATTTTAATACAGGCTGTACTAAGCACAAAATTCATATTTCCACTAGGCGTTGAACCTGGATTATAGTCAGAAGCAAGAGCAATAGGAAGCCCTGCATTAATAAGTTTTCTACCCGGGGTGTACGGAATACTTAAAAAATACGAACAGGAAGGTAAAGCTACTGGCATGGTGAAACTATTTTGTAACGCAGTAATATCTTCGTCATTTAATTCTTCTAAATGATCTACAGACAAAGCATTGTATTTAATTCCTAAGCTAACACCACCAAAAGCATTAAATTGGTTGACATGAATTTTAGGAATTAAGCCAAATTGCGCGCCTGCTTTAAGTATTTGTTCTGTGTCTTCTAAAGAAAAATACCCTTTTTCACAAAAAACATCAATATAGTCAGCCAAGCCTTCCTTTGAAATTGCGGGAAGCATGACATTTATTATTAAATCTATATAGCCTTGTTTGTCATTTTTGTATTCTAACGGAATGGCGTGCGCCCCAAGAAATGTTGCTTTAATCTCAATTGGAAAGGCTTCCTTTATTCGCTTTATAACTCTTAACATTTTAAGTTCCGATTCGAAGTTTAAGCCATATCCTGATTTTATTTCTAATGCACCGGTTCCTAAAGCCATAACCTCTTTTACACGCTTTATGGATTGCTCATAAAGAGCATCTTCACTGGTGTTTTGAAGTGTTTTAGCGGAATTTAAGATACCGCCACCACGCTTTGCAATTTCTTCATAACTCAAACCATTTATTCTATCTACAAATTCTAACTCTCTATTTCCGGCATAAACAATATGCGTATGAGAATCACAATACGTTGGCATTACAATTTTTCCTGTTGCATCTATCGTTTTATCAACTGAAATATCTTTAAAATGCACCATACTTCCATAATCAATAATAGTATCGTCTTTTATCAGAAGATAGGCATTCTTTATAGAAGGTAGTATGTTCATTTCTTTACCAGAAACGAATGTAGTTTGAGATTCTCTAACTTGAATTAATTCCTTGATGTTTTTAATAAGTAAAGTCATAAGGTAAAAATAAGGGTAATTTATTAGATTTTGATTATGTTTTTATTTGAAAATAATTTTCAAAATATGATTAAAATCATTTTAAAATAATATAATATAAATTTTTAAATAAATCAGTAAAACCCTTGATTTTTAAGGCTTTTAAAATTTATTATAATTCAATTTTAAAGTACCTTTGCATAAAATTTATTTCAATTTTTAAATCAATGAATAAGGCAATTTATATTGCAACAAGTGAACCTAATAGTGGTAAATCTATTGTTGCATTAGGGTTAATGAGAATGTTGTTAGGTAAAACAGCTAAAGTTGGATATTTCAGACCCATAATTGATGGTGATGGCTTAGGGAAAAAAGACAATCATGTAAAGACAATACTTTCGCATTTTGAATTAGATATCCATTATAAAGAAGCATTTGCTTTAACCAGAACAGAATTTATTAATAAAAGGAATGCAGGAAAGGAAGGAGAAATATTTGACACCATCATTGAAAAATATAAAGCTCTTGAAGATAAAAATGATTTCATGTTGGTTGAAGGCACTGATTTTTCAGGAGAAGGGGCTGCCATAGAATTAGATGCTAATATTTTAATTGCTAAAAACTTAGGTATTCCAGCTATTATAGTATCAAGCGGAGTAGGGAAGACATTAGAAGAATTTATTAACGGATTGCATTTGGCCTATGATTCATTTACAGAAAAGGAAGTAAAAGTACTTGCGGTAATTGCTAATAAAGTGCAGGAAGAAAATTTGAAAATTGTTATTGACGGCGTAGAAGAAAATTTACCAAAAGATGTCGTTGTAAATGCCATACCATTAATACCTGCCTTAAAGAATCCTACCATTAAAGAAATTGCAAAAGCAATTGATGCCAAAATTCTGTTTGGGCATGAATATATAAACAATCAAACGAATAGTTTTAAGGTTGGTGCCATGCAGTTGAGGAATTATTTAAAACAACTGGAACAAGACTGCTTAATAATTACTCCAGGTGACAGAGCAGACATTATTTTAGGAGCCTTACAAGCTAATATTTCCAGTAATTATCCTTCGGTTTCGGGCATAGTTTTAACAGGTGGTTTAATTCCAGAGGAACCTATAGTTAAATTGATTGAAGGGTTACAACAAATTGTGCCAATATTATCTGTTCAATTGGGAACTTTTGAGGTAGCTAATAAAATTGGAGCTGTTCGTTCACATATGTATGCGGAAAATAAAGATAAAATTATAATTTCTTTAAATACATTTGATAAATATTGCACTGTTGATAGACTTACTGATAAGCTTATTACTTTTAAAAACTCTGGCATTACACCAAGAATGTTTCAATATAATTTATTAAAACGCGCCAAGACTTCAAGAAAACATATTGTTTTGCCAGAAGGCAATGATGATAGAGTGATTGCTGCAGCGGTAAGGTTAATTCTTATGGATATTGTGGACATAACCATACTTGGTGATAAAAATAAAATTATTGAAGGATTACAGAGATTAGGATTAAAATTAGATTTTGAAAAAGTAAATATTATTAATCCTTTAGAGTCTGAGTTATCAAAAGATTTTGCGAACACGCTCTACGAATTAAGAAAAGATAAGGGAGTGACTATAGATATTGCGGAAGATTTAATTAATGATGTCTCTTATTTTGGAACTATGATGGTTTATAAGGGCTTAGCAGATGGTATGGTTTCAGGCGCTGCACATACGACACAACATACTATTAAACCAGCCTTACAATTTGTAAAAATGAAGCCTTCAGTTTCGGTTGTTTCATCTGTATTTTTTATGTGTTTGGATGATCGTGTATCCGTCTTTGGAGATTGCGCCATCAACCCTAATCCGAATGCAGAACAATTGGCGGAAATTGCAATTTCTTCTGCTGAATCAAGTATTGCTTTTGGCATAGAACCAAGAATAGCTATGTTATCTTATTCATCTGGAGCGTCTGGAAAAGGAGAAGAAGTTGATAAAGTGAGAAAAGCTACTGAAATTGTAAAACAAAAAAGACCAGATTTAAAAATAGAAGGTCCTATTCAATATGACGCCGCTGTAGATATGGGCGTTGGAAAAAGCAAAATGCCTAACTCTGAAGTTGCTGGTCAAGCCACGGTTTTAATTTTCCCAGATTTAAACACAGGAAATAACACCTATAAGGCCGTGCAACGCGAAACAGGAGCAATTGCTATTGGACCAATGCTTCAAGGTCTAAATAAACCAGTAAATGATTTAAGTAGAGGTTGTACAGTTGATGATATTTTTAATACGGTAATTATCACAGCTATACAAGCGCAAGGAATTTAAGTATGAATATTTTAGTAATAAACTCAGGGAGCTCATCTATAAAGTATCAGTTAGTTCAAATGCCAGAAGAAAAAATTATTTGTTCTGGAATGGTAGAAAGAATTGGATTAGATAACGCTCAAATACATTTCAAAACAGCTACTCATAAAATTGAAAATATAACCGACGTTGCTAATCATAAAGTTGGACTTGAAAAGGTTGCAGCTTTATTAATGGATGCAAAAGTTGGTGTGATTAAAAATGAAAGTGAAATTCATGCGGTCGGGCATCGCGTTGTTCATGGTGGGAGTACTTTTTCAGAAACGACGATTATTAACCAATCTGTAAAAGATAAAATAAAAGAATTGTTTGCTTTGGCTCCTTTACATAATCCACCCAACTATGAGGGTATTGAAGTGTCAGAAGCAATATTTCAATCTGCGACTCAAATTGCAGTTTTTGATACGGCATTTCACCAAACCATCCCAATTGAAGCCTATAAATATGCTATTCCTAATGAATTTCTAACGGATCATAAAATTCGTCTTTACGGTTTTCATGGTACGAGTCATAAATATGTTTCTGAAAAAGCAAAAGAAACTTTACCAAATGATAGTTCAAAATTAATTACTATTCATTTAGGTAACGGATGTAGTATTACGGCAGTGAAAGACGGAAAAAGTGTGGATCATTCCCTAGGGTTTGGCCCAATGAATGGCCTCATTATGGGGACAAGAAGTGGTGATATTGACCAATCTGTCATCTTTTATTTGGTAAATTCTTTAGGATATTCTTTAAATGATGTGAATACGCTTTTGCAAAAGAAAAGCGGAATGCAAGGTTTAACGGGATTGAGTGATTTAAGAGATATAGAAGCAGAGGCCGCCAAAGGAAATGAAAATTGTCATTTGGCCTTGCTTATGTTTGCTTATAGGGTAAAGAAATATATAGGATCTTATGCATCTGTATTAAATGGTTTAGATGCTATTGTTTTTACAGCCGGAGTAGGAGAGAACTCTATTTTAATTCGTAAAATGATTTGTGAGAACATGGATTATTTGGGAATAGTATTAGATACTGAGAAAAATAACGTAAAAGCACGTGAAATTATTGATGTGAGTTCAAGTGTTTCTAAAGTAAATATTTTAGTAATCCCTACAAATGAGGAAATTGAAATAGCCAAACAATCTTTTAAGTTAATTGGTAAATAACTTCGATTTAAAAAATATTTTTAATTTATAAGAAATTTAATGTAAATTAGCTTCTCCTTCCTAAGTATTATAATTTACAAACCCATTTGAATTCGACTCTCTCATATTTAAATTCATTTATTGATGTATCTGAAGAAACTTTTGAAAATCTTAAAAAGATTTCTTCATTTAAATTAGTTGAAGCTAATACCTCTATTGCTAAGGCAGGTGAGGTTGCTAACAAAATTTATTTATTAGTTTCTGGCCTTATGCGTGTTTATTTAAGTTCTGAATCTGGAAAGGAATACAATAAAAATTTTTTTATGCCCTTAAGTTTTGTTGGGTCATTTACATCAATTATTAAAAAGCAGCCCTCAAAACTTACCTATGAAACTCTTACTGATTGTAAGTTATACGAAATTGATTTTAATGAAATAATTCGTCTTTGTCGACATGATATTGAAATAAGTAATTTGTATAATAAGATTTTAGAAAAAATATTTATGGCTTATGAAGAACGTCAACTGGAACTAATTTCTATGAACGCAAAACAACGTTATATACAACTTAGAAAAAGACTTCCTAACATAGATTCTATGATTCCACAATATCAAATTGCCTCTTATTTAAGTATAACTCCAGTTCAATTAAGTAGAATCAGAAAAACATTAAATATAAATCCTTAACATTTGTTAATGAAAATAACAATACTTTGGAATATATTAGCAAGGATTTCCTTACAAGCCTAAAAGCAAAAGGACTGATAACTAACCAACCAAAAAAAACAGGTAATTTAAATTACCTGTTTTTTATTGAATTTTTTTACTCTCAATTTTATTGCATTTGAATCACAATGAATTCTGTGCGCCTATTTAACTGATGGTCTTTTTCTTCACAGTTAATGCTACCATCACAACCATTCAGTAATATGCGTTCACCAAATCCTTCATATTCAGTAATTCTAGACGCGTCAATACCTTTTGAAATTAAATAATCGTAGGTAGCATTGGCTCTAGCCTGTGATAACCAGTCATTAAATTTTATTGTACCTCTGGAATCTGCATAAGATTCAATTCTGATTACCATATTAGGATAATCCTTTTGCATCATATTGACTATTTTATCTAATTCCAATGCCGCATCTTTTCTAATATTATACTTTTCAAAATCAAAATAGATGGTATTTAATTCTGCCAAGACAAAAACGTCCTGTACTGGGTTTAATGATAAATTAGTAGTGATACTGGTTGTTGATTTTGGAATGTTTTTAGAGGTAAAAGTCTTTGAATCATCAACATATTTTGTTTGACTACTTACAATTTTATAATCAGCATCTCTATCAATATTAATTTCATAATGACCATTGTCATCTGTTTCCAAAAATGCAATTTGATTATTATTTGCATCAAATAATGTGATTTTTGCATGTTCAACAGGTTTGTTATTGATAATGTCAGTTACGGTACCTTCAACCTTCAAAGGTAAAATTCTGTTGTAAGCATAAATATCATCACTACCAACGCCTCCATCTCTATTGGATGCAAAATAGCCACTAGTTCCATCTTGACTCATAAAAAACGAAAAATCATCTTTACTGGAGTTAACAGGAATACCTAAGTTTAAAACTCCAGTTATTATGTCATTCTGGTCCTGAATTGTTGCGTATATATCTAATAAGCCTAATCCCTGATGTCCGTTTGAAGAGAAAAATAGAACATCTTCATTATTTATAAATGGGAAAACCTCATTTTTATCGGTATTGATAACGTTTCCAAGGTTTTGTGGGTTTCCGTAAGTGCCATCGCTTTTTATATCAACAACATAAATATCTGATCCGCCGATACCTCCAGGCATATCTGAAGCGAAATATAATTTTGTATTATCATTATTTAAGGCAGGATGACCCGTTGAATATTCATCATTATTAAAAGGAAGTTCTTCGATATTGTCCCAAATTCCATTGATTAAAGTGGCCTTATATATTTTTAAATTACTAATTCCTGCTTTGTCTTTTGATAAACCGGATTTATTATAATTATTTCTTGAAAAATATATTGTCTTACCATCATTAGTAATAGTTAAAGGGCCATCATGGTAAGTAGAATTGATTTTACCTTTTATTTTTGATTTATGATCAACTATGCTATCATTTTCTGCTTTTACATATATATCTAAAAAGGGTTCTTTGTTCCAACCGTATATATGTTTTTTTGATACGCCTTCATCTCTTGATGAGGTAAAATAAGTTAAACCATCATGAACATAAGCACCAAAATCACTATACTTAGAATTGAATTTTACTTCTTTTAAAAAATACTGTTGTTTTGAGTTAAAGATGGTAGTAATAAAATCGGCGTCTCTTAAAAATTTATCATTATCAATTTTCCCACCGGCATCTTTAAATTTTCTTAGCCATAATCTAGATTCTTTATACTCTTTTACGCCTCGTAAGGCTTGGGCATATTTGTAATAATATTCTGATGGCACATTATTTTGTTCAACTGCTTTTTTGTAATATACTGCTGCACTATCTGGATTTCTCATATAGGCATAGCTATCTGCTAATTGCCTTACAGAATAGTCTTTATTGAAATCTTTTTCGATTAAGTCTTTATATACTTTTGAAGCATCTACGAATGAAAATTTATTAAATAAATTATCTGCTTTTTTTTGTTGACCATATTGTGCAACGACTGTAAAGTTAATAAGAACAACGAGGTAGATTAGTATGTGTTTTTTTGATTTCATGGGGTAGTAGTTTTAATTCAAAAACACCTAGGTATCTTTAAAGTAAGTTCATTTTGAAATTTTAAGTATTATTCCATTTTTACAACTATAAATTGAGTACGTCTATTTAATTGATGGTCTTTTTCTTCACATTTTGCGCCGTCTTCACAACCATTGGTCAGCCTTCTTTCACCAAAACCTTCATGTTCTGTTATTCTTGATGCATCAATTCCTTTTGAGATTAAGTATTCATAGGTTGAATTAGCTCTGTCAATGGATAACTTATCGTTATAAGAAAGCTCACCTCTTGAATCAGTATGTGATTCAATTCTTATGACCATATCAGGATAATCATTCTGCATTAAACTCACAATTTTATCAAGTTCTATTGCCGCGTCCTTTCTAATATTATGCTTGTCATAATCAAAATAAATGGTATTTAATTCAGCAAGTTTTATCACGTCTTGAACTGGATTTAATAACAAATTAGCCGTTATGGTTGTAAGTTCAGTTTGTAAATACTTTGAAGTAAAGGTTCTGTAGTCATCAATATATTTTTTCTGACTTCCTACAATTTTATAATCTTGATTTCTATCTATATTTATTTGATAGAAACCATTTTCATCAGTAACCATGTAGGCTATTTGTTCTTCTTTGTCATTAAATAATGTAATAATTGAATTAGCTATTGGTTTGGTATTAATGGCATCACTTACCACACCTTCAACTTGTAATGTTGGAACTCTGTGGTATGCGTATATATCATCGTCACCACGACCTCCAGTTCTATTCGAAGCAAAATATCCTGTAACCCCATTAGGATTCATACTAAAAGAAAAATCATCTTTATTTGAATTAATGGGAATTCCTAAATTTATGACATCAACAAATTCATCATTTTCACCTTGAATAGTTCCAAAAATATCTAATAATCCAAGTCCTGGATGCCCGTCTGATGAAAAGAAAAGAGTGCCTTCATTATTAATAAATGGAAAACCTTCAGAATTTTTTGTATTAACAACGTCACCAACATTTACAGGCACTCCTAAAGTACCGTCAACCTTAATATCAACTACGTAAATATCGGAACCACCAAACCCTCCGGGCCAATCTGATGAAAAATATAATTTAGAATCATCTTTATTTAAGGCTGGATGTTGCGTAGAATATTCAGTATGATTAATCGATAAATCTTCTACATCTGTCCAAATACTGTCTCTTAAGGTCGCTCTATATATTTTCATATTGCTAATACCTTTTTTATCTTTAGAAAGACCATATTGATCAATATTGTTTCTGCTGAAATACATGGTTTTTCCATCTTTTGTTATTGTCACCGGTCCGTCATGATAAATTGAATTCACATCGCCTTTCAATTTGGCCGTATGATCTACATTTTTTTTGGTACCAACTTCAGCTACATACACATCTAAAAAGGGTTGTTCATTCCAGCCATATAGCCGCTTTACAGAAACACCTTCATCTCGAGAGGATGCGAAATAAACTTTACCATTCTGTTCAAAGGCACCAAAGTCACTGAATTTCGAATTAAACCTTATTTTATCTAAAAAATACTGTTGTTTTGCATTAAAAACACTGGTAATAAAGTTCACGTCCTTTTCAAAATCATTAGCATTAATAACGCCTCCTGAATCTTTAAATCTTTCCAACCAAATTCTAGAGTTTTTATAATCCTTAATGCCTCTTAAGGCTTGCGCATAACTATAGTAATACTCAATAGGCACATTAACTTGTTCAACAGCTTTTTTATAATACCTAGCGGCATTTCTTGGATCTCTTAAATACGCATAACAATCTGCTAAGCGTCTTGTTGCATAATCTTTATTATAATTGTTTTCAATGAGCTCTCTATATTCATTCGCCGCTTTAACAAATGAAAATTTATTAAATAAAGTATCTGCTTTTTTTTGTTTACCATATTGAGCGAATAGCGATACATTCATCATTAATAGAATACAAACTAATATGTGATTTTTAAATTTCATAATTGTTTTAATTAGAAGTATCTAGGTGATTTTAGTTTAGAACTTAAGAATTTAAACTCATAAATCAGCAATATTTCATGGGTTCCTGACGTATAGCTGGCAATATCAGAAATCGGTTTTTCATAAGCGTAACCTATACGCAACTGTCTCGATATTTGAAAATCTACTATACCACCAATGGCAGCAGTTTGTTCATTTATTCTATAGGAACCTCCTAACCATAACTTTTCATTAAACAAGAAGTTAGCTGTTAAATCATATGAAGCTGGAGCACCATTGGTTGCCTTAACTAAGAATGCCGGTTTTAATTTCACACTTTTATTTAAGTCAATGACGTAACCTCCTGTAAAATAATAGCTAATACGCTCTAAAGCTGCATAATCTTTATTGGTGTTATAGTCAGTATTTAAAATTCTTGGAGCAGACAATCCCAAATACCATTTATTGGAATGCCAGAATACACCAGCACCAAGATTTGGACTCCAACGATCTTCTTGACCATAAATAAGTGGATCATTAATATTACTATCATCTAATCGGAATTCGGGATCAAAACTAAACCCCGTAAACCCGGCTTTTAATCCAAATGCTAATCTAGAATCTGTTCCGGTTGGTATAGTATATGAAAAATCGCCATATAGATATGAAAAATTTTGTGGTCCCAAATCATCTTGAATAAAAGACAGACCTAAACCTATTCTATCATTCCTTAGAGGTGTATGGATTGAAAGTGTTTGCGTAATTGGACCTCCTTTAAAGCCAACCCACTGACTTCTGTGTAAGCCAACAATGCTTAATGCTTCTCTACTTCCTGCATAAGCAGGGTTAATAGAGATTGTGTTGTACATGTATTGTGTGAATTGCGGTAACTGTTGTGCAACTCCTACAGTACAACTAAACAACGCCAAAGCAACTATATAATGTTTAATAAGTTTCATAGGTTAATGTTTTATTTGGTTCCGATGTAAACTGGTCCGGTAAAAGGATTCAATCCACTGTCTTTTAAGATGACTATATAATAATAAGTTCCGTTAGGTAATTTTCCAGCATTGCCAATTGCGCCAGACATCGCTTTACCGTTCCAGTCGTTTTGATAATTATGAGATTCAAATACTAAAGCTCCCCAACGGTTGAATATTTTCACATCCATTACAAATCCGCATAATTCAACTCCGTTAATCTCGAAATTTTCATTCCATTGATCTCCGTTAGGTGTTATTGCTTTTGATATAACAACATCTTCGCTGCCACACGGTAATACCGTACATTCAGCGTTAATGTTCATTGTTACATAGGTAACACTAATACAACCAAAATCAGTTGTCGTATATTTGAATAAGTAATCAATTCCTCCAGTTCCTGGTTTGAAGTCTAAACTTAATTCTAACAAAGTAGGATTAAAAATATTGCCTTCAAGGGTGGCATCTGTATTTCCTTCAAGCATTTCCCAAACGCCGGTTAAGTTAGTAGTTTGTAAATAATCATTTAAATCTACAATACCATCATCATAACATTTGTCACCGGCAGTTATTTCAGTAACCACTTCATCTAAGGTCACATACAAAGTTTGGGTATACGTGTTTTTATTTCCACAAGCATCACCTACAGTCCATGTTCTAATGATTTCATAATCCGTTAATATCGATTCATCAAACGAATTGGTTTCATCAAAAACAACATCTACATTTGAAGAACAGTTATCTGTAAACTGTAGATTTGGTACCTCTGGAACATTTGCACAACTCACGGTAAGCTCTGTATCTAAATCTGACGTCAATTCAGGAGCCGTTGTATCAATAACTGTTATAATTTGAACCAAAGAGCTTGTATTGCCACAATCATCAGTAAAGGTCCATGTGCGATTAATAATAACATTACAAGGATTTGAATTATCTATAGTATCAACACCACCAACAGTAATATTACCTGCACAATTATCTACTGCAGTTAAATTTCCAGCAACAGGCACGTCATCAATACATTCAAATGTAATATTTGCAGGAGCACTTGGTGCTACTGGAGCCGTTGAATCGGAGACTGTAATGACTTGTGCGACAGCACTACTATTTCCACAGCTGTCTGTAAAAGTCCACGTACGGGTAATTATAACATTGCAAGGATTCGAGTTATCATAGCTATCAACCCCACCTACTGTGATATTCCCTGAACAATTATCAACAGCAGTTAAATTTCCAGCTACTGGGACATCATCAGCACACTCAAAAGTGATATTTGTTGGTGCACTTGGCGCCACAGGAGCAACATCATCTTTTACATTATAAGTATAAGTCCATTCAGCAGTGTTATCAGCACAATCCGTATAAGTGAAGGTATATATTTTGGCACCTTCACAAACAGGATCAGCATTTTCAGTCATTACTGGAATAACCTCGTTGTTATTTGCATCAAACACAGTTGGTGGTACAGGCGGAACAGTATCAGTGATACAAGCTACATTAGAAGACTCATCCGCAGGTACAGTAAAGGGAGCTAAAACAATAGTATAAGTATAAGTCCAGTCATGTGAATTACCTTCACAATCAGTATAATTAAAAGTATAAACAATAGAACCTTGACAGTCTGGAGTATTAGAAACATCCGTAAGGGTAGGCGTAATCGTATTACCACAGCTATCAGTTACCGTTGGAGGCGTAGGCTCCACAGCATCAGCTAAATTATCCACAGTCTGAAGGCCATTAACAGGTAAAATAAAGTCAGGAACATCAATAGTATAGGTGTATGACCAGTCATGTGAATTACCTTCACAATCAGTATAAGTATATACCCAAACCATATCACCAGAACAAGGGATATCAGCAGGTGTTGTTTTCAATACAGGAG
>JAHENA010000156.1 GCA_024643405.1 Flavobacteriales bacterium
AAGTTAAAATAAGAACAACAAAACCATTAATGATAGATCCTTACCGAGAAAATAGAACAACTGGGAGTATCATTCTTGTGGATGATGCAACTAATGAGACTGTAGCGGCAGGAATGGTGGTATAATATTTAGACGTTCAATTTATTAGTAGTATTTTGCTCACAATTTTAATAATACAAATATTTATAATAATCACAAAGCCTTTTTATGGTTGCTTTTGACCAAAATGTTTCAACAAAATCAGATTTGATTTTTTAAATGATATCTGTATTGTTTAATAGCTTAAATTTTTACAACATTAATACATGAATATAAAAAATAAAAAAATATCAATTATTGGACTAGGTTACGTAGGGTTACCTCTAGCCGTAGAGTTTTCAAAAAAAGGGTTTAATGTTTTAGGGTTTGATATTAATAAATCAAGAATAGAACAATTAAAATCAGGAATAGATTTAACAAATGAAGTTAGTTTAGAAGAGCTGAAAATGGCCAAATCACTCCAATTTTCAACCAATGAAAAAGACTTAGATCCAATTAATATTTTTGTGGTCACAGTACCAACTCCAATAGACTTATACAAAAAACCAAACCTTTTTCCTTTAATAAGTGCAAGTTCCTTAGTTGGAAAATATTTAAAACAAGGCGATATAGTTATTTACGAATCTACCGTTTTTCCAGGATGTACAGAAGAAGTTTGTGTACCTATACTTGAAAATAAAAGTGGTCTAAAATTTAATAAAGATTTTTATTGTGGGTATTCGCCTGAACGAATAAACCCCGGGGATAAATTACATAGAGTTAACACTATAATGAAAGTAACTTCTGGCAGCACACCTGAAATTACTGAAGTAATTGACCAACTCTATAATACCATTATTGATGCAGGGACATTTAAAGCCACAAGTATAAAAGTTGCTGAAGCAGCCAAAGTTATTGAAAATACACAACGTGACTTAAATATTGCATTTATTAATGAATTGGCTTTAATTTTTGAAAAACTTAACATTGATACTAAAGAAGTTCTAGAAGCTGCTGGCACCAAATGGAATTTCTTAAAATTTTCCCCTGGTCTTGTAGGAGGGCATTGCATTGGTGTTGACCCTTATTATTTAACGCACAAGGCGCAAAGTATTGGATATAATCCAGAAGTAATACTTGCCGGTAGGCGCATAAATGATAATATGGGGAAATATGTTGCTAAGCGCTATGTAAAATTATTATTACATTCTAACAAAGTAGTTAGTGAGTTTAAAACCTTAATTCTTGGATTCACTTTCAAAGAAAACTGCCCCGATATAAGAAATACAAGAGTCATTGATATTTACAATGAATTAATGGATTTTGGTATTCAAGCAGATATCTACGACCCTTTAGCTAATAAAGATGAAATTAAAGAAGAATATAATATTAATGTTAACTCTGAAGACATCAATTCATACCATGGAATTATTATTGCAGTAGGTCACGATGAATTTTTAACATATAACTGGAAATCAATTGTGCCTAACAAAATAATTTTTGACATAAAGAGTATCCTGCCTAAAGAAATGTCATCAGACAGGTTATAAAATATAAATAAAGTTGAATGAAAAAAGTTTATTACCCCGAGGCTTTGGCTTAAATCTACTTAAAACATTGAAAGATTTAGCAAATTTTGATTTGTCCAATCTCTATTCTATGTTGCTTTCTTCAATTCAAATTAATAATTAAAAAGTATTTTAACGCTCATGTTAAAGACTTTTTCTAACATCAATAAATGAAAAAAAATCTTATCATTTTTGGGACGAGACCTGAAGCAATTAAAATGGCGCCTTTGGTAAAAGCTTTTAAAAAAGAGAAAAAAGAATTTATTACAAAAGTTTGTATAACTGCCCAACATCGTGAAATGTTAGATCAGGTTCTTTCTTTTTTTGAAATTGATCCTGACTATGATTTAGACCTGATGAAACCCAACCAAAACTTATTTTCATTAACAGCCGATATTATAACTAATTTAAAAGCTGTTTTAGAAGACTTTAAACCCGATTATGTTTATGTTCATGGAGATACTACAACTACAATGGCTTCAAGTATAGCTGCTTTTTATTCAGGAGCAGTAGTTTGCCATGTTGAAGCGGGATTAAGAACCTTTGACATGAAATCACCATTTCCTGAAGAGATGAATCGATCAGTCACAGGAATAGTAACCAACATCCATTTTGCACCAACATACACTTCCAAAGAAAATTTAATTAAAGAAAATAAAAAAGCTGAAAGCATAATTGTAACTGGAAACACGGTGATCGATGCCTTACTATATAGTGTAAAAAAGGTCAATACCAATGTTTTTAAAGATGTTGAAATAGAAAATTTAAAAAAAATATTGAATCCCCAAAAAAGATTAATTTTAGTCACAGGACATCGAAGAGAAAATCATGGAAAGGGATTTATAAATATTTGCAATGCGTTAAATACCATTGCAACTGATCATAAAGATTGCCAAATTATTTACCCTGTACATCTCAATCCTAATGTTCAAAAGCCAGTCTATAAGCTCCTTGATAATATTGATAATATAAAACTTATTCCTCCATTATCTTATCCTGCTTTTGTATGGTTAATGGAAAAATCTTATCTAATAATTACAGATAGTGGAGGCGTTCAAGAAGAAGCGCCAAGTTTGGGCAAACCGGTTTTGGTTATGAGAAACACGACAGAACGCCCTGAAGCTGTTGATGCTGGAACTGTTTTATTAGTTGGCACAAACACCAATAAAATTATAAACGAAACAAAAAAACTACTTACCCATAAGGATAGTTATTTAAGGATGAGTAAATTGCACAATCCATATGGAGACGGGAATGCCTGTAAGAAAATAGTAGAATACATAAAAAATATTTGATAATGAATCAACCGCAAATTGTTATGATAGGTTTAGGCTATATTGGGTTACCAACAGCCGCTCTAATTGCTAAAAATAAAATTTTTGTTCATGGTGTTGATATAAATCCCACAGTAGTTGAGACCATCAATGCTGGTAAAATCCACATTATTGAACCCGACCTAGATGAAGCGGTTGCAACAGCTGTAAAAGAAGGCTATTTAAAAGCCGATACAAAGCCCGTGAGTGCAAACACTTACCTTATAGTGGTCCCAACACCATTTAAAGCAAAAAACGAACCTGATATATCTTTTGTTGAAGCAGCTACAAAAGAAATCATACCACTTTTAAAGAAGGATGATTTGTATATAATTGAATCTACATCTCCAGTTGGAACAACTGAAAAAATGATGGATTTAATTTACTTTTCAAGACCTGAATTAAAAAATAAGTTAAATATTGCTTATTGCCCCGAAAGAGTATTACCAGGTAATGTCATGTATGAATTGGTTCATAATGATAGAGTAATAGGTGGGATAAATGAAAAATCTACAGAAAAAGCCATTGCGTTTTATAAACAATTTATAAAAGGAGATTTGCATAAAACTAATGCTAGAACAGCCGAAATGTGCAAATTAGTTGAAAATTCATCAAGAGATGTACAAATAGCATTTGCCAACGAATTATCACTTATTTGTGATAAAGCTGGTATTGATGTTTGGGAATTAATTAAACTTGCAAATAAGCACCCAAGAGTTAATATTTTACAACCAGGATGTGGTGTAGGAGGGCATTGTATTGCGGTTGACCCTTATTTTATTGTATCTGATTACCCTAAAGAATCACAAATTATTGGTAAAGCAAGAGAGATCAATAATTACAAATCATTTTGGTGTGCAGAAAAAGTACAATCTGTTAAATTAGAATTTGAACTAAAACATGGTCGTAAACCAAGTATAGCATTGATGGGTCTAGCGTTTAAACCCAATATTGATGATCTTAGAGAATCTCCTGCAAAATACATTACCCAAAAAGTGTTACAAAACGCCAATAATGAAGAATATTTTATTGTAGAGCCAAATATTCAATCCCATAAGGTTTTTAAATTAACTGATTATAAGCAAGCTGTTGAAAAAGCAGACATAATTGTATTTTTAGTAGCTCATAAGGAATTTAAAGCT
>JAHENA010000157.1 GCA_024643405.1 Flavobacteriales bacterium
CGTCAATTCTTTTTGAGTTTAGATGTAGATTTGACAAAAATTAATACAAATTCTCATTTTTTGAAGACTTTATTTGACGTTTTTAACCTAATTAAAGTACCATTTCCGACGGTGGAATTCACCGAAAAAAATGGCATAAAGCTTCATCCTGTCTATTTTTAATAGCACTTAAACGAGTATTTGCATTCAATTAAGAAATAGTCATACCTTTGCACGCTGAAATTTTAAGCCCATTTTTGGGGAAATTAGGCTTAACAAAATTAGGTATTATGATGAAAAAAGTAATTAACTATTTTGCTATCCCTCTAGCCATCATCGCGATAACTTATATTGCTTTGAAAACGAACTCGACTATTGATCCTGAAATGTATTCAACAGATGGACTTGAACTTGATTACACAGTTTCAAATGATATGGCCTTTAATTCAGAAAGCTTATTTCACAATTTCCCTCATTTAGGCAAAACGTTTACAGGTTTTAAAGAAGCTTTGGCCTTTAAGGAATCAAGAGGTGATTATTTTAAAGTGAATAAATTTGGATATTTAGGGAAATACCAATTTGCTGAAGAAACCTTAATACTTATTGGTGTTTTTAATCCAAATACATTTTTATACAATCCTGAATTACAGGAAAAAGCTTTTAATGCCAATACAGAACGAAACAAATGGATTTTAAGAAAGGATATTGAACGATTTGTCGGCAAGACCATTGGTGGAGTTTTGATAACTGAATCCGGTATTTTAGCAGCAGCTCATTTGTCTGGTGCTGGTAATGTAAAGAAATTTTTGAGAAGTTATGGTTCAGAAACTTTTGCTGATGCTTTTGGGACTTCGATCAGGTATTATATGAAACGATTTTCTGGTTACGACACTTCCTCAATTGAACCAGATAGATCAGCCAAAGCAGTTTTATAAAAAGTAAAAAATCATTTTTATTGATAATTAAAGGTCAGCTTTTAAAAAGTTGACCTTTTTTAATAGTTATAGTTCAAGTTAAAGTTTTATTTAAGTACAGATTTTAAAATAATGCTTTTTTAATGTAAGAAACCTAATTATTACACTTCATTAGTTGCTAAAAGACTCAATATTAGCTATTTAATAAATGATTTTTTATTTTAAAAATTTATACAATTTCAGATTTTTTTAATATCTTTCATTTATCGTTTAGGGATTGGTTATTAATGACTTAGCCAAGAAAAGCCGATTGAATTTTAATATATTTTTGAAGGCTTAAAAACCTGTTTTTCTATTACAATTTTTTCAATTTATTTAACAAAAACGGATGAGATAATGAAAATCGTTAATTTTTATTAAAAAAAATAAAATGATAGTGTTTTAATTTAAATATTATGTTATCAAGAAAAATTAATTGGACTAAGACGTTAGGTACCGTTGGCCTTCATCTCTTATTTTGGATTTTAATAGTTACCTATTTTGCATGGGGTTTTGGATTTCAAGAAAACACGAAAAGCTCTTTTATTGCTGGTTTATTTCTCTTACCTGGCCATTTTATTATGGTATATACCGTACTATATTTTCTCGTACCAAGATATCTTTTAAAAAGAAAGTTTTTACATTTTTTTCTTGGTATGTTTTGTCTTGTGATAATTTGTTTTTTTGTCTATTCTTTTATTACACAATTACCTATTGGTAAGTATAGAAATGTGAGTCGCTCTTACTTTACTATAGGAAGGAATATTATGCCATTTCTTCATGTAGGTGCTATTGCTGCTTCCATAAAACTTTTAAAACATTGGTATTTTCAAGAAAAGTTGACATTAGATGCCGAACAACAAAAATCAGTGGCAGAATTAAAACTGCTAAAGGCACAGTTACATCCACATTTTTTATTCAATACTCTTAACAATTTATATTCACATACCTTGGAGTCTTCTCCCAAATCTCCCGAAATAGTTATGAAACTTTCTGGATTACTTCGATTTATGATCTATGAGAGTAATAGTGCAAGAATTCCTTTGAGTAAAGAATTAGAACTTTTACAAAGCTATATTTCATTAGAGCAGTTGCGTTATGGTGATCGGTTAGATATTTCTATAACTATTTCTGGTTCAATTGAAAAGTTTCAGATAGCACCGCTTTTGTTGTTGCCTTTTCTGGAAAATGCGTTTAAGCATGGTACCAGTAAACAGATTGACCAATGTTGGATAAGTTTTAATTTGGCTATGGAAGGAAATACAATGCGCTTTAAATTAGTCAATAGTATAGACCCAATTTTAGAGGATGATTTAGATAAATTAGGTGGTATAGGTTTAGAAAATGTACTTAGAAGACTTCAACTATTATATAAAGATCTATATGTACTTAAGAAAGTTAAAATGGAAGAAGTATTTGTTATAACCCTTGATTTGAACCTTGAAGAATTAGAAGAACAATATGAAGATAGAATGTTTTTGAAAGCAAAAAGTATAACCAATGAATTGTAAATGCATAATTGTAGATGATGAGCCACCTGCCATTAAGGTACTCGAAACTTATATAAAGTCACTGCCACAACTGGAAATTGTTGGAGTATGTAAAAACGCATTTGAAGCTATCAATCTTCTGAACAAAGAGAAAATAGACCTTATGTTTTTAGATATTCAAATGCCTAAATTGATGGGAACACAATTAATAAAAACACTTCAATATCCACCAAAGGTGATCTTTACTACAGCATATAAGGATTTTGCCATTGAAGCATTTGAGTTGGATGCTATTGATTATTTGTTAAAGCCAATTTCATTTGAAAGGTTTTTAAAAGCAGTCAATAAATTTTGCAATATACCACTGGCCGAACTTGATATAATGGTTCAAAATCCTGGGTTTGTTTATTTTAGGGCAGACAGAAAAATGGTGAAGGTTTTTTTAGATGATGTCCTTTATATTGAAAGTTTTAAGGATTATGTAGTTATTCACAGAATTAATGAAAACCAGTTACGTATTAAACAAACACTCAATAATGTAGAAAGTATTTTGCCAAAAAATCAGTTTTTACGCATACATCGATCTTATATTGTTTCCTTTAAAATGATTACCGCTTTTACTAAAACGGATATTGAAATCGGTAAAATTGAATTACCTATAGGAAGAAGTTATGCCGATGTATTTAAAAAAATGACACTTGATGGTTCTGATCTACCAAATGGCGTCGAAGAACGATAGAATAACTAATTACTTTATTTATAATACTCAATTTAACCCATAATCCGGATTTTTAAGTCAGGATTATGGGTTTTTTAGTTTAAAATACTTTCTTAAGTTCTCTTAAATTATTTTGGAAAACATATTCACCAAGTTTCCTGCCTTGTCGTTCTCCTACTTCTATTGCATGTCTGAAATGATATCCAATATAAATTCTGGAAACAGCATTTTCATGAGAAACCTGTGAAAAACTTGAGATGTTTCGTTCTACCCCTGGAAAAGTATATGGACTTGATGCCTTAAATGATTTAAAATCAGTACCAAAATATAATTTTAAAATCTCAGCGGCAGCCCCACCGTTATAAGCGTGTGTTGATGGGTATTCTGGTGTTGGTGGCGTTCTAAAGGTAGGCGTCCAAGTCACATCTCCTGAGGTTTCATTATTGCCATCTGAATCACCGGCTTGTACAGCAGTAATTGGTCTCCAGAAGTTGAAATAATATTTCCCTTCAAATGAAGCTATATAAGCATCAATTTGTGACATTTCCACCAAAGCTATTAACCTTGCTGCATCCCATCCATTCAAATTATCTTGAACAATTAAAGTTCTAGCAATTCTGTTCATGGAACTGGCTGTATTTTCAACCCAAAAAGCCCCAATTTCAGTTTGTTCTGAAGTTCTGTTTGGACAAGCTGTACATCCCAATGATTTAACTTCATTGTAATCATCAATATACTGTTGGGAATTAATTGGATATGGGGCTTCATCTCTAAACTGACCTCCATAGTTAATTCCAAAAGTGGTTAAACTCCCCAAATTTGGTGCATAAACAGCATTTGCTGGCCAAATAGGTGGATTCGGTTGCATCCAAGGCATAAAATTGGC
>JAHENA010000072.1 GCA_024643405.1 Flavobacteriales bacterium
AAATTTTTAAAATTGAAATTTCAACAATCCGATCTTTAGAGATATTAACGCCCGTTGTTTCAAGATCAAAAAAACAAATGGGTTTGGTCAGATTAAGATTCATTAAGTAATTATCTTTAAATATTAAAATCTTGTTATACAAAAATAGAAAACCTAACCGTTTTGAGGTTAGGTTTTTGAATATAGTTTATTTTGTTTTTTTTAAATCTCTCTATTGCTATCCCAGGCCTCCAGGTAATCTTTAACTGCTTTTACAAACTGTCCGCCTAGCGCGCCATTAACGACACGATGATCATAAGAATGTGATAAAAACATTTTGTATCGAATACCAATAAAATCACCTTCAGAAGTTTCAATAACTGCTGGTACTTTTCTAATTGCACCAAGAGCTAAAATTCCAACCTGAGGTTGATTAATAATAGGAGTTCCCATAATGCTTCCAAACGTACCAACGTTGGTTACGGTATAAGTTCCACCCTGAATATCATCGGGCTTAAGCTGATTTAAACGCGCTCTATTGGCTAAGTCATTAACTTTTTTAGTCATACCAACCAAATTTAATTGATCAGCATCTTTAATCACTGGTACAATTAAATTTCCATCAGCCAACGCTGCTGCCATACCAAGATTGATATGTTTCTTTTTTATAATAGTATCTCCTTGAACAGAAATATTCATCATGGGAAAATCTCGAAGTGCTTTTGCAATAGCTTCCATAAAAATTGGGGTGAACGTTAAATTTTCACCTTCCCGTTTCGCAAAATTATCTTTCACTTTATTTCTCCAATTCCAAATTTTAGTAACATCAGCTTCAATAAAACTTTGAACGTGTGCAGAAGTCTGAACAGACTCAACCATATGATGCGCAATAATTTTACCCATTCTGGTCATTTCAATAATTTCATCATCACCGCTAGTTACGACTGGCGCCTTTTCAACTTTTGGTGCCTGTATAACATGCTGTACAACTGGTTGCACTATCTCTTTTTGAATAGGTGCACTTGCAGGTTTCTTTACTCCTTTATTATCAATGTAATCTAAAATATCATTTTTTGTAACTCTACCGTCTTTCCCTGTTCCTTTTATAGTATCTAGCTCCGATTGTGAAACACCCTCTTGCTTTGCTATATTTCTAACCAAAGGCGAATAAAAACGATCGTCATTTGAAGTGATAGAGGCAACGGTTTCCTGAGCAGAAGTCACTGCTTTTTCAACTATTGCATTAACTTCTAGAGAAGCCTCTTCTTTTTCCATTTCCGGTACAAAAACCTCAGATTCTTCATCGTCAGTTTCAATAATAGCAACTACCTGACCAACTTGAACAACATCATCTACATTAAAAAACTTTTCTACTAAAACACCATCAACTTCACTTGGCACTTCACTATCAACCTTATCAGTTGCTATTTCAAGTACTGCTTCATCAAGCTCAATAGTATCTCCAACTTCTTTTAACCATGAGGTGATTGTTGCTTCTGCAACACTTTCTCCCATTTTTGGTAATCTAAGTTCAAATCTTGCCATATCGATAATGTAATGCTCGTTTTTTAATATTAGTTTGCAAAATTAATTAAAAATCATCAATTTTTTTAAATTATTTATAGTAAAAACTTTTAAAATCTTAAAATTTCACCTCTATATATTGCGTTATCACTTCCAATTATAAATTTAGAATCTTTTGGTAATATTTTAAATGTAACCCGTTTGTTTTTTTTTGTTTCTTCAAAAAGAGTTATAATTTCTTTATAAGCAAGTACATTGGCATCAAAAATAATTTCAGTATCATTTGGAATTTGTTCTGTTAAATTAAACTTTAAAAGAACTTGTTTGTTTAAATATTTTTCCAATTTCTGATTCATTTTATCTGAAATTAAATAGTATCGTTCAATTGATTTATTATTAACAACAGGCATCTTCCTAAATAAATAAACTACCTTAATACCTAAACCAACTAAAAAACTATAAAGGATATTTTTTTTGAAGTGTTTCTTGTAAAAAATTTGCATTGCACCATAAAATCTTTTTGCATAAAGTGTATCCCTTAAAGTACTTTCGCCTTTAAAATGAATCACTTTTGACGAACCATAATAATAATTATCATATCCCGCTTTTAAAACTTTATAAGACAAATCAATATCTTCACCATACATAAAATAATCTTCATCAAACCCTCCTATCTCTTGAAAGACTTCGCGTTTCATCAGCATAAAAGCACCAACTAATATATCTACTTTTCCTATTTCATTTTCATCTAAATGACCTGCATAGTAATCCTTTGAATTCCCAATTAACTTTTTTAAAGCCGCTTTTACAAAAGGAATATTACGCTTGCTTTCAGGCAGAAAATCACCCTTTCCGTTTATCAATTTGCACCCTACAATACCAACATTGGTTTGATTATTTATAAATTCTAAAAGTAATTCAAAAATATCTTCAGGAACTACTGTATCAGGATTTAAGATACAGACATATTCGCCTTTCGATCTAGCAAAACCAATATTGTTTCCTTTTGAAAAACCAAAATTCTCATTATTTTCAATAAGAATGACATCGGGGAAATTTTCACGAATCATTTCGCAACTCGAATCTTCTGAATTGTTATCAACAACAATAATTTCGGCCTCAAGGTTTTTGATAGCCGCAATGACACTTTTTAAACATAACTCTAAAAAGTAATGCACATTATAATTTAAGATGATTACTGAAAGTTTCAAAAGACAGTTTACATTTTTAAATTGGTCTCAAAAGGAATTCTGTTTAAAATACTACGTCCTAAAGTAATTTCATCAGCATATTCTAATTCATCTCCAACCGAAATTCCTCTGGCAATTGTAGAGATTACGATATTGCAATCTTGAATCTGTTTAAAAATATAAAAATTGGTAGTATCACCTTCCATGGTAGAACTTAAAGCAAAAATAAGTTCTTTAATACTTCCTTCCTTAACTTTTTTTACAAGCGACTCAACATTTAAATCATTTGGACCAATGCCATCCATTGGTGAAATTTTACCTCCTAATACATGATATAAACCTTTGAACGAACTCGTGTTTTCTATAGCCATAACATCTCTAATATCTTCAACTACGCATACAATTTCATCATTTCTATTCGGATTTGAACAAATTTCACAAAGCTCAACATCACTAATATTATTGCAAGACTTACAAAATTTTATATTTGTTCTCATAAATTGTAGTGCTTGTGATAAAGCTAAAGTCTGCTCTTTAGGCTGTTTTAACATATGCAATACCAAACGCAAAGCCGTACGCTTCCCAATTCCAGGAAGTTGAGACATTTCATTAACAGCTCGTTCTAATAATTTTGAGGAGAATTCCATGGATGCGAATTTACAATTTTAATACAAACTGTATAAAAGTATAATTATTATTAATTAAAAAATACATTATAACGTGACACATTTGGAAAATGATTTATTTAATTAGTAATTTGAACAAAGAATATTTTTACATGACTTCAACACACATTCTTTCCCTGATTGCTTGTTATTTTGGGTTACTTATATTGATATCCTATTTCACGGGAAAAGAAGATAGTAATGAATCATTTTTTAGAGCTAATAAATCATCCCCATGGTTTTTAGTAGCTTTTGGAATGATTGGAGCTTCCTTAAGCGGTGTAACATTTATTTCGGTTCCTGGAGCTGTAGGCACTGGTATGTTTAGCTATATGCAAGTGGTATTTGGATATTTATTTGGATACTTTGTTATTGCTTATGTGTTATTACCTATTTACTACAAGTTAAATGTCACGTCCATTTACGAGTATTTAGGGGATAGATTTGGAATTGTGAGCCATAAAACAGGTGCTTTATTCTTTTTTATTTCAAGAGTACTTGGTTCCTCCTTTAGGTTGTTTTTAGTGGCTAGTGTTTTACATGAATATGTGTTTAAAACTTGGAATTTCCCATTCCCTCTTACAGTAATAATATCGGTATTATTAATCTTATTATATACGTTCAGAGGAGGCGTAAAAACAGTGGTTTGGACCGATACAATCCAAACCTTATTAATGCTTATTGCATTGGTTGTTACCATTGTTTTAATTTACCAACAAATGGGTTGGGGATTAGGTGATTTTATTGGAAGTGAGGCCATCAAAAAATATGATAAAATCTTCTTTTTTGATGATATTTTGTCTAAAAATAATTTCATAAAACAATTTCTTGGAGGTATGTTTATTGCTATTTGTATGACTGGTTTAGATCAAGATATGATGCAAAAAAACCTGACTTGTAAATCCTTAAAAGATGCTCAAAAAAACATGGTATCCTTTAGCATTGTTTTAGTTTTTGTGAATTTCATCTTTTTATTACTTGGTGCTTTGTTATTTGTTTTTGCAGAAGCAAAAGGGATCAACATTCCAACGATTGACGGGGTTGCTAAAACTGATTTACTATATCCAGAAATTGCGCTCCATTCAGGCTTAGGCTTACCAGTTGCTTTCTTTTTTATTTTAGGTTTAATAGCTGCAGCATATTCTAGTGCCGATAGTGCATTAACAGCATTAACAACATCTTTTTGTATTGATTTTTTAAATATCGAAAAACGAGAATTGAACACTCAAAAAAGAACTAGAAAAACAGTGCATGTAGTAATGAGTGTTTTAATGATTTTAGTTATTATTTGTTTCTACTATATTTTAGACCAAAACGTAATAAGTGGCATTCTTACTGTTGCAGGGTATACTTATGGGCCTTTATTAGGATTGTTTGCTTTCGGAATTTTAACTAAGTATCATATTAATGATAAATTGGTGCCATATGTAGCAATCATATCTGTATTTGTAAGTTATTTATTAACTAATTTACCTTCAGAATATTTAGGAGGTTATCAATTTGGATATGAGTTATTAATTGTTAATGGTTTACTTACTTTCTTAGGATTAATATTGATTCGTAGAAAGCAAAACTAAAGTACACGCAATTTCATAATTTATTTTTTTTGAATTTAATAAAGAATAAAATTCTGGATTGTCTGTTCCAGGATTAAAAATAACTCTTTTGGGTTTGAGTGAAACTATGTAATCATAGTAAGATTGCTGTACTTTAGGGTTTATGTACAAAGTTACCGTATGAATATTGTTATAAAGATTTAAGGTGGTATCAACAGTAATTCCTTCCACTACTCCAGACTTCATTCCAAAAGCAACAACTTCAATTTGATGAGAGACTAGTCTTTGAACGGCCAAGTGAGAATATCTATCTGATTTTAAAGAGACTCCGAATACTAATGTTTTTTTATTCATTTGTTAAAATATTGTTAACAATCCAAATTAAAGTAACAACTGACAAAATTAGTCGTCTCTAATTAAAGAACCTAATCAGTTCTGGTTAATTATCACAAATCAAATCAATCAAAAAATGAAAAAAATCGTACTCTTGTGCGCAATATTTGTTTGCGCATTTACAAACGCTCAACCTTTAAATAACGAACCAAGAACAGGTTCAATTTCCGGTAAAATAATAGATGCCTCACTTAACCAACCTTTACCTTACGTTAATGTTATTGTTAAAAATGAAGCAAATGAAACCATTACTGGTGGTATTTCTTTAGATGATGGAACTTTTACCATTACGAAAATACCAGAAGGAAAAGTGACCATTACCATTCAATATATTGGTTTTAAAACCATTACTAAATATATTAATGTTGGCGAAAACACCTATGACGTTAACCTTGGTGATATATTACTAGAGGAAGAGCTGGCAAATTTAGATGAAGTTACGGTTGTAGCTGAAGTTTCAACCATTCAACAAAAAGTTGACAGAAAAGTAATTACAGTTGGAAAAGATTTAACCACCTCTGGACCAACAGCTTCAGACATTATGAACAATATTCCATCTGTCAGTGTCAATCAACAAACAGGAAACATTAGTTTACGCGGTAATGAAAATGTACGTGTCATGGTTGATGGTAAATTATCAAATGTTCCAGTAGCACAATTACTTAAACAAATCCCTTCAACTTCTATTAAAAGTATTGAATTAATAACCAACCCTTCAGCAAAATATAATCCTGAAGGCATGAGTGGTATCATTAATATCATCTTACATAAAAACACAAATATTGGTTTTAATGGTAATTTAAATGTTGGATTAACCAAAGAAATTAACGCCCGTTTCAATAGCTCAGTAGATTTGAACTACAGAAATGGAAAATTTAACCTTTTTGGAAACTATGGTAATAATATTGGAAATTCAGTGAATTACGGAAGCATTGAAAGGTTAGATGACAACTCTGCACAATTGTTTGATTTTAGAAACAACAATAAATCGCATTTATATAAAGTTGGACTAGATTTTTATATGAATGATAATAACACATTCTCCGTATTTACAAATCAAAACAAATATGATGGAAAAGGCTCAGGTTCAACGGGAGTTCAATACCTTAATCAGCCTTTACAAGAACAAATATTTGATAATTATAATGATAATTTATCATCTCAGTATAATGGTGTTTTTAATCATAAATTTGCAAAAGAAGGCGAGAAATTGGATTTAGAATTTGATTATAGCACATTTAATCAAGATGAAGTTGCCAATTTTAATTTCTATAATATTGTATTCCCACCAAACTATTCAGACTTTGTCAATACTAAACGAGATCAAACCGTTGCGAATATAGATTATGTCAATCCTCTATCTGAAAAAGCTAAATTAGAAGTAGGTTTAGAAGCACGGTTATTTGAAACAAATATTGACTATAGTTCTTCAGGTTTATCTGTAAATGAAAATCAAGATAACATTCCCAATAATGGGGATGAATATATCCCAACACCAAGCACAGATTTTACATATAAAAGAGATATTTACTCAGCTTATGCCACTTATAGCAAGTCATTTGAAAAATGGACGGTTCAGGTTGGGGCAAGAGCAGAGACCGTGAGCGAAGATGCTAATGCCATAAAAACTTTTGAAAGTTCAGAAGAAGAAACGCCTTTTAAAAATGATTATTTTCAAATATATCCATCGGCATTTTTCACCTTTTCACCTAGTGAAAAAAACTCATATCAAGCCAGTTTTAGTCGCCGCGTGGACAGACCAGGTTTGGAACAAGTTAATCCTATTAGAGAATGGAGCACCCCATTAATTTCTTCTTTTGGAAATCCAGAATTACAGCCACAATTCACCAATTCTTTCGAAATTAACTATACCAGAAAATTAGAAAAAGGCAGTATAACTTCTGGAATTTTTTACAGAATTGTAGAGGATGAAATTAATAGAGTCTTGTTTATTGACCGTTTGGATTTGAATAAAAGCATTTTAAGTTTTGATAATTTCAATAATACCACTGCCTATGGTTTAGAGTTAAGTTCAAATTATAAACCAACAAGCTGGTGGAACCTAAATGCCAGTTTTGATTTATATTCAAGAAAACAGAAAGGAATTGTGGAGTCTTTAAACGCACCCATTGAAACTGCAACACCAAATGATATTATAATATCTACCGTGGAAGTGGATAACGTGGTTTGGAATTTTAGAGTATTTAATAATTTTAAAGCTACAAAAAAACTAAATCTTTCCTTATTTGCAATGTATAGAGGTGAAGAAAAAGGATTACAAATAAACAGAAAACCTATGTTTATGGTCAATACAGGTTTAAGATATAGTTTCTTAGAAGATGACAGAGCTACCTTTAGTTTTAATTACAATGATATTTTTAATACCATGAAATTTAAATTTGATGGTGACAAACCATTCCCGTCGGTTGGTGAATTTAATTGGGAAAGTAACACCTGGAATATAGCTCTTTCATATAGATTTGGTGGTGGAAAATATAGAGCGCTACAACGCAAAAACAGAGACAATAATGAAAAATCTGGCGGTGGTGGTTTTATATAAACAATATTTAATAACCTTCATAATAGTTGATGGTTAGTGTAATGTTTGGTTATTAAATAACAAAGTCCAAGGTAGAAATACTTTGGACTTTACATTTTTAAAACTCTAATCAATTGAATGACTAACGTTAAAGTGTGTTAAAATTAATCTTTTTACACAACAAAAATACAATCTCTACGTTAACGGTATAATACTATCTATTTCTTCAACGTAATATTTTTTTTAGAATTAGTCAGCTTAATAAAATTCAAAACGTTTAAAGGTAGTATTCCCAAAAAAATAGCACTAAAACTCGAAATAAGGTATTTCGAGTTTTTTTATGTGTTAAAAAACGTTAAATCTATCATTACATACAATAAATATAAAAAATTTACGTCTTAACATAAATAACTTCTACTAGGTTAAAGTGTTAATGGGAGTTGGTTAATAGCTAAAAAAAATCCGAAATTTAAAAGTTTCGGATTTTTGATTTTAAGTTATCACCATTTTATAATGGCACTGGCCCAGGTAAAACCGCTACCAAAAGCTGCTAATACCACATGATCACCTTCTTTTATTTTTTCTTGTTCCCAAGCTTCAGTCAAAGCAATAATAACAGAAGCTGCTGTTGTATTGCCATACTTCGTTATATTATTAAATACTTTATCATCACTCAATCCAAATTTCTTTTGAATAAATTGAGCTATTCTCAAATTAGCTTGATGTGGAATTAACATATCAATATCATCTTTAGTAAGGTTATTCTTTGTTAAGCCTTCCATAATCACTTCGCTAAATCTTACAACAGCATGTTTAAATACAAACGTTCCGTCCATATATGGGTAATAAGAAATATCTTCTTCTTCTGATTCAATAATTTCAGGAACCCAATGCTTAATACTTGGTGAAGCCACAATTAATTTATCAGCATACTTTCCTTCACTATGTAAATGTGTAGACAAAATACCTTTTGAAGAATCTTCTTCTCTTGACAACACACAAGCGCCTGCACCGTCTCCAAAAATAACAGTAACACCTCGTCCTCTGGTTGTTTTATCTAATCCATTACTATGATATTCAGCTCCAATCACTAAAATGTTTTTATACATCCCAGTTTTTATAAATTGGTCTGCTACAGATAACGCATACACAAAGCCAGAACACTGATTTCTAACATCTAAAGCGCCAACAGTTGGCATATCTAACAAATCCTGAATCTGTACTCCACAACCAGGAAAATAATAATCCGGACTTAAGGTTGCAAATACAATAAAGTCAATATCATCCTTAGTTAATCCTGCACGTTCTATGGCTATTTTTGCAGCTTTCGCACCCATAACTGAAGAGGTATCTTCACTTCCTTCTGGAATCCATCGACGCTCCTGAATACCAGTTCTTTCCTGGATCCATTCGTCACTAGTATCCATAAACTTGGATAAATCATCATTAGTAACTACGTTATCAGGAACGTATTTACCTAAACCTATAATCTTGGAATTATACATAATTAGCTTAATTAGTAAAGCAAAGTACAAAATTAAAAGTTTATTGTACAATGATTAAAATACCTTTTTGACATTTTATTTTTATTTAAAGTTGTGTCAGTTTGTCACCTTTTGACTCTTGGTACTTTTTTTGTCTGTAGTAGAGACATATTAATAAACATAATTAAAACATATATAACATGACAAAAGGAAATATTAATGTATCAGTTGAAAACATTTTTCCACTAATTAAAAAATTCCTGTATAGTGATCACGAAATTTTTTTACGTGAGTTAATTAGCAATGCTACAGACGCCACTTTAAAATTAAAGCATTTAACAAGTGTTGGTGACGCTAAAGTTGAATTTGGTACTCCTTTAATTGAAGTTAAGGTTGATAAGAAAGGAAAAAAACTACACATTATTGATCAGGGTTTAGGTATGACCGCTGAAGAAGTTGAAAAATACATCAACCAGATAGCATTTTCTGGTGCGGAAGAGTTTTTAGACAAATATAAAGACTCTGCCAAAGATTCTGGAATTATTGGTCATTTTGGACTTGGCTTTTATTCAGCTTTTATGGTGGCTGAAAAAGTTGAAATTATCACCAAATCTTATACAGATGCTCCTGCTGCTCATTGGACTTGTGATGGAAGTCCAGAATTCAGTCTTACTGAATCTAAAAAAACAGAAAGAGGTACTGAAATTATTCTTCACATAGCGGATGATTCTACCGAATTTTTAGAAGAAGCCAGAATTCGAACCCTGCTTTTAAAATATAACAAGTTTATGCCTATTCCAATTAAATTTGGAACTAAGGAAATTAATGATCCAGACTTTACACCTAAAACAACCAAGGATAAAGACGGAAAAGAAACTACTGAACCTCATAAGAAAATAACTGTTGATAACATTATTAATAATCCAAATCCTGCATGGACTAAACAACCAGCAGATTTAAAAGATGAAGATTATAAAGACTTTTATAGAGAATTGTATCCTATGCAATTTGAAGAGCCTTTATTCAACATCCATTTAAATGTTGATTATCCATTCCATTTAACGGGGATTTTATACTTCCCTAAAATGACCAATGAATTAAACATTCAGAAGGATAAAATTCAATTGTATCAAAATCAGGTCTATGTAACAGATAATGTGGAAGGTATCGTACCAGAATTTTTAACCATGTTGCGTGGTGTCATAGATTCCCCAGACATTCCTTTGAATGTTTCAAGAAGTTATTTACAAGCCGATGGTGCTGTTAAAAAAATATCGTCCTACATCACTAGAAAAGTAGCTGATAAATTAAAATCACTATTTAATAGCAACAGAGAAGATTTTGAAGCGAAGTGGAATGATATCAAAATTGTGATTGAATACGGCATGCTTTCAGAAGAAAAATTCTTTGAAAAAGCAGATGCTTTCGCTTTATATCCAACGGTTGATAACAAGTATTATACGTATGAAGAATTATTTAATAAAATAAAAGCGAACCAAACTGACAAAGATGGTAAACTGATTATTCTTTATGCATCAAACCAAGATGCTCAGCATAGTTATATAGATGCAGCAAAAGCAAAAGGATATGAAGTTCTTCTTTTAGATTCGCCTATTGTATCACACTTAATGCAAAAACTGGAAAGCACTAAAGAAAATATTACGTTCTCTCGTGTGGATGCAGATAACATTGATAAATTAATTAGTAAGGACGATACAAAAATTTCTAAACTTACTGATGAGCAAAAGACAGAGTTAGAAACTGTACTTAAAGAAATCATTCCATCAGAAAAATTCATGGTACAATTAGAACCTATGGATAGTGATGCGACACCATTCATGATTACACAGCCTGAATTTATGCGCCGTATGAAGGAAATGCAGGCAACTGGCGGTGGCGGCATGTTTGGTATGGGGAATTTCCCGGAAATGTACAACCTGGTAGTAAATACAAACTCTCCTTTAGTCTCAGAAATTCTAGAAACAAAAACTAAAAAGAAACAAGAACGCTTAATCAATCAAAGTTTAGATTTAGCGCGATTATCACAAGGATTGCTAAAAGGAGAAGAACTAACAAACTTTATCAAACGTAGTTACGAAATGATAAAATAGTAGTTAATACAATTAAATACCTCGATTGACTCGAGATAAATTATATTAAAACCACTTCATACTCAATTCAAACTGGTATCAAAGTGGTTTTTATATTTTTTAGCTTTATAAAATATATTTTATTAGGAGATGAATGCATCAAATCAAAAAACAATCAAAGTTTCAAATGATCAGGCTTTAGTTTCAATTATTATTTGTACGTACAATAGAGCCAATTATTTAAACAAATGCATAACAAGTATTTTAGAACAAACGAATCAACAATGGGAATTAATAATTGTGGATGACGGCAGTGATGACCATACTTATAATATAGTGAATCCATATCTTCAAGTATTTTCAAACATGAGATATGTAAAACATAAAAATTTAAAACTTGCTTTATCAAGAAACGTCGGACTCCTTTTAGCTACTGGAAAATATATTACATTTTTGGATAGTGATGATAGTTATAAGGAAAACCATATAGAAAGTCGTTTAGATTTCATGAAAAAAAATAGTCATGTTGATTTAATTTATGGCGGTGTCGATTTACAAGAAGATATTTTTGTAACCGACTATTATAAAGAGGCTCTGTTAATTAACGTAAAAGAATGTGTGTTAGGTTCAACTTTTTTCGGAAAACGAACCGTTTTTATTGAACTTGGTGGTTTTGAAAACCTCAACTACGGTGAAGACACGGAGTTTTTAGAAAGAGCTTCAAAAACATTTACAACACAAAAAATAACACATCCAGAAACCTATATTTATACCCGAGCTAATGATAGTATCACCATAAAAAAGGAGCTTGAAAAAAAAATATAGATATCGTAATTTAAGAGCTTTTGAAAATAAATACTCATTTTTGTTTCAGTTATTTTTTCAATTGTAGTATAAAATAATAATAGTAACTTCGTTACACCCGTTTGGAATAATTTATGTAATAAGCTCATATTCAAAGTAATTTAAAAAAATGTTGAAACGCTTTTCTTTTGTAAGTCTTTTTTTTATCAGCCTTGTACTGGTTTCTCAAACCAATACAAGTGTACAATCTGATAGTATAAATGAGAGTATTAGAACTAACAGGATTGCTGATAGTCTCAATCATAATGATGGTCCATATGTTTTTATTGATAAAGATTATTTAATTGAGAAAAATATTATACATGGCCATGTTGAGACTAAAACCTATGGCATCAATACAATAACCACAGAGTTTGTTCCTGAACTATCTATAGTTAATAATGTTTCAAAAATTGCGGTTATAAGTGATTTTCATGGCCAATATGATTTGACTTTAAAAATTTTAAAAAATAATCACGTTATTGATGAAAACTTAAACTGGGCATTTGGAAATGGACACCTGGTTATAGTCGGTGATATTTTTGACCGAGGCGATAAAGTCACTGAATTATTATGGTTTGTATATAACCTTGAAAAACAAGCCGAAGATAATGGCGGAAAAGTACATTTCACATTAGGGAACCATGAGTTTATGGTGATGCAAAATGATTTAAGATATCTTAATCGAAAATATTGGTTAACATCAAAATTATTAAATACCCCTTTTATGGCGCTTTACGGGAAGGAGACAGTACTTGGGAGATGGTTAAGATCAAAAACTACCATTTTAAAAATTGATGACAATTTATTTGTACATGGAGGTATCTCTGAGGCATTCATTTCCAGTGGATTTGATATAGAGGAAACCAATAAACAAATGAGACACTCTTTAAATGAAGAGGGTCAAGATGAAAAATGGCATACCTCATATGATAAATATTATGATAATAATGGTCCTATATGGTATCGAGGTTATTTTAGTGCTGATTATAAAAAGAGTGATATCAATAAGCTATTAAGAAAACTAAAGGTTAAACACATTATTGTTGGGCACACCTCACAAAAACAAATTGAATCTTTATTTCACAATAAAATATTTGCCGTTGATTCTAGTATAAAAAATGGTCTCTATGGAGAAATCCTTTTTATTGAAAATGGCAAATACTCCCGCCATACTATGGATGGAGAAAAAATTAAACTTAAATAGTCTGCTTAAACTTTTAATTAAACCTTATTCGTTTCTAGCCTGATTTAAAATTTCATTTTTAAACCTGTTATCATTTACAAGAATATCAAAAAAACTAAGGATATAATCCTTCCCAGTAGCAAAAGACTTAGAGTCTTCAAAATAATGAGCATTATTATCTAAAATAGCAATCATTTCGCCTTTTTTACTTAAAAACTCTTTCCGTACTTGCTCAAAAACTGCCGCATCTCTCATAAATCCTCTATATATTCTTTCTGTAACTGATGACGTCCCCAAACTCTCGCCTTGAATTTGAGAAACCACTGCATAACTGGCGTTTACAAAACCAGCCATGTCAAAATCATAAGGTACAGGAGTCATTTTTTTATCAATATAAAAGAGCTTAACATTATGACCATAGGCTTGAGAAAAATCAGTATTACCAATCATAAACTGAAAAAATGCATTCCGTACTGAAGCCAATGCATCTTGATTTAAGGGATGCACAAATCGATCATAAACCTTTCCATCAACTCTTTTTGCTAAGGTTTTATCATCTTCAATAAAGAATCCTTTTAAGCGATAATCTTTGGTTTTATTATTTTTTATTTGTTCAAAATCTATATCAACTAATCTGGTTTTAAAATAATAAGGTGAAATAGTTTCAAATAATTTATATATCAAATATTCCTTAATGATATTATCATCTTTATCACTTTGCAACAAACATGGCAATACCGCTTTTATGCTTTTGTTACCTTTAAATAAGGTTTCATTAGCATCCGCTTTTTTAATTTTTATTTTCAACGGTGCAAAATAGCAGTTTTTAAGCCTGTTATTTCCACGTGCACGCAACTGAATAGGTAAACTAACCCATGAACCATCACTTTGTTGATATGAAAGATTAGAATCTATATAGGTAGAATCATTCGTTTCCTTTTTAAGCTCATTTATTGAATAAGATAATTTGATGGGTAAAATCTGAGCCTCAGAAAATACACCTAAATTAATTTTAGAAACATCACTTTGTAACGCTTCTTGTGCAAGGGCCCAATTAAAAATTAAGAAAATTAAAACAACGAAGAGATTACCTATTTGCTTTTTCATATTAATACATTAACTTTATCAAATATAACTAATTAAAAACTAGCGTATCAGACAATATTTATCCATAATAAATTTCAGAACATACCTCGCATTGCTAATTGCTTTTGCAGTAACTTATTTCTTTTGCAGGTTCAATATTAGCTTTGATTTAGATTTAACACTTTTAAGTATTGCTATTATTTTTCCTTTGGTATTCACTATCAGAGGATCCTTTCGACGAAGAGAAAATGCTCTGGAACATTTAAGTGATTTTAGAAGTTCTCTAAAAACCTTGCAGTATTTTTTTATGGGTCACGAACGTTTATCTCAAGAGGATAAAGATGAAATTCAAAAAATATTACTTGAAATAAACAGAGATACATTAGCGCATTTAAGAAAGAAAGATTGCACTATAAATGACCTGGATGACATTGTAGATAAAGTTTACCTGTTTACGGTAGACAAAAAAGAATTCATGACCAGAAGCTTACGCGATAAAGTATTTAGGTTTTTAAAAGATCTTCATGAATCTATAGAAAATGTATATGCGATTCATACGCATAGAACGCCCATAAGCCTAAAAGCCTATTGTCAGGTTTTTATTTATGTATTCCCGTTTATTTATGCACCAACTATTATTTATAGTATTGGCCCTAATAACTCTTCCTGGATTACTTATTTTATTGTTTTACTAAC
>JAHENA010000073.1 GCA_024643405.1 Flavobacteriales bacterium
CAAGAATTAAAAGAATATTTGCAATATTACTTCCCAAGATATTACCAATTGCGATCTCTGTATTACCATTTGCGCTGGCAAAAATATTTACAATAAATTCCGGAGCTGAAGTTCCAAAGGCGACAATGGTTAATCCAATAACAATATTGGAAATTTTAAGTTTTTTTGCAATTGACGACGAACCATCGACTAATAAATCCGCACCTTTGATTAGAACAAAAAATCCAACTATAAATAGTATATATGTAATCATGGTGAATTTTACTTTAGTTTACACAACTTAAAAAAATTAAAAATATAATATGTCCATTTTTGAAAAGTGTTGGGCATTAACCTTAAAAAGAAAAGAATTGCATATAATGCCATAATATTTTTTTAATAGTTAGTTGAAAAGTTAAACCAAATTATATTTTTTTTCTGACAAAGTCAAACAAAAAACTTCTTCTAAATTTAGAGTATTGTATGTAATTAGCTTGTTAGATTTTTTTAAATCCGCTTTATTAACCAGTCCTTAAAATCATAAAAATTTTGAGGGGCTACACCATGACCAACTGGAAATTCTGAATACTGATGTTTGATATGTAGGCTATTTAAAAAAGGAGGTGTTCGCCGGGACCAATCTACGGGAATCACCTGGTCTACACTGCCGTGTGAACAATAAAAATCCAGGTTTGAATAATCTTTAGTTTCAATATCTTGAGGCAAGATATCTTTGTTAATATAACCACTTAAGGCAATAATGTTTTTTACCTTTTCAGGGTAGGTTAAAGCCACAGCATAACTTAAAATAGTGCCTTGGCTAAATCCTAAAAGGGTCACTTTATTTTTGTTTACAGGATAAGTTTGGGTGGCTTCATCAATAAATTTAGCAATAAGATCACGAGATTCTTTGGCTTGCACATTATCGCTCCATTTTCCCTGAACCGCATCAAAATTAATGGCATACCAGGCATTTCCATAGGGCTGCATGATATAAGGCGCACGTACTGAAATAATAAACAGTTCTTCAGGTAATTCACTGGCGAATGAAAATAAATCCTTTTCATCACTCCCATAACCATGAAACATGATTAGCAACGGCGCATCTTTCTCTAAAGATGATTTTCTAATAATATGATGTAAGGATAGGGTATTATTGCTCATTTAGTTTCCAATACTAGCAAATAATTTTTGAAAAAAATCACCTATTAATGGCACCGCTTGGGGTTTTCCAGCCAGAGCATTTATAAATCCATAAATAAAAAGCACACCAAAAAACATCCAAAAACAAAAGGTAATCAACCAACTATCAAAAGCGCTAATAACATAGCCTAAAACAAAAAAAGTAAGCCATAAACCTAAAGCTTGTCTTATATGAAAAGAAGCAAATGCATTTTTTTTATCATTATTTAAAAAAAAGGCGATGATAGTTCCGAATATAGTTAAGTAACTTATTATA
Organism: Flavobacteriales bacterium; assembly: GCA_024643405.1. Lineage (GTDB taxonomy): Bacteria > Bacteroidota > Bacteroidia > Flavobacteriales > Flavobacteriaceae > Yeosuana. The sequence goes on from JAHENA010000073.1 coordinate 1,439, forward strand.
GCATTATTTTTGCCATCTGCAATATCTTGATCTTCCATAATGTTTAATTTAGAGAAATTTGGTTGTTGGAAATAATACCATATACTTTTCCTTTTAAATCCTGATTTTCAAAAATGGCATTTTTAGATTTTGATAAAATATGGTTTGCCATAAATGTATATTTCGTATCAGGATTAAAGAGCGTAATATTTATTTTATTACCAATATTTATTGGGGTTGCTTCTATTCCAAATCTTGTTTTTCCTTTTGTTAAAAGTTCAACGGTTTTCTTTAATGTAAACAGTGATTGTAAGGCACCAAAAGCACTTTCCAAACCTATAGTTCCATTAGCCGCATGGTCAAACTCCACTTTTTTGTGTTCGATATCAATAGGATTATGATCAGTGGTTACCATATCAATAGTGCCATCTTTTATACCTTCCATTAATGCTTCCACATCATGTTTGGTTCGTAAAGGTGGTGAAACCTTATAAGCCGTATTGAAATCTGACAAGATTTCATCTGTAAAGAATAGATTATGAATGGCAACACTGCAACTTACATTTATTTTCTTCTTTTTGGCTTCCCTGATTAGGGCTACAGACCCGGCAGTTGAAATGGTTGGGATATGAAGTTTGCCATTAGTGTATTCCAACAAAAACAAATCACGAGATACTTGTAAATCTTCCGATAGGTTAGGATTACCTTTTAAACCTAAAGAGGTGCTGGTTATGTTTTCATTCATAACACCTAGACCGGTAATATTATGATCCTGCGGAAAGGAACAAACCAACCCATTAAAATTACTGGCATATTGCAGTGCTAATTTCATAAGGTTCGGATTTTTAATAGGCTTTTTATAATCATAAAAAGCTACAGCTCCAGCACTTTTCATATCGAATAATTCAGCTAAATCTTCACCGTTTCCATCTTTAGTTAAAGCACCAATAGGTAAAAGTTTTACTGCGTGCTCTGCCGCTTTAGAAGTTATAAAAGTGATGTCAGCATTACAATCAATCACAGGATTAGTATTGGCGTTCATGGCCACAGCAGTGAAACCTGATGCTGCCGCCGTTTTCAGTCCGTTTTTTATGGTTTCCCGTTCTTCAAATCCTGGTTCTCCAAAACAGACACTACTATCAAACCAACCTTGAGAAATATGTAAGTTGTCAAAAGTGATTTCTTGATATTTTTTAGGATTTTTTAAATTCTGACCAATTTGAGAAATAATGCCTTTTTCAATCATTAAATCTTGTGTAGTGTTGTGAAATTCACTTTTAGGATCTATTATTTTAGCAGATTTTATAAGTATGTTCATTTAAAATATTTTAATATGAGCATTTCAATAATCAAGAACGCTAGTGCAAAAATAACAAACCATTTCCATAGCTCATTAACTTTTGTTTCACTTTTTAATGTATTAAAAATATCAGTAACAGAATTACTTAAAGTTATTTGTTCTAAGGAAGAAAGGTCTTGATAACTTAAAATACTTTCCTTTCTGTTATAATTATAACTTACATTTTGAATGCTTTCAGCTCTTTCCTTCACAGAATAAATATTTGCAACCGAAGGCTCCTCATTGGTTGTGATTACAATTTTATTATTATAATACTGCTGTTTGGGTATTAACACCACATCACCAGAAACAAGTGATAAAATATCATCCTGATGCAAGATTACAGAAAGGTCAAAAGTGTTTTCATTACCAATAGTATAATATAAGTCAGGGATTTTAAGACTAAACTTACCTATGTTATAAAGCGTTGGAACAATGAGTGGTGAATTTTGAAAATTTGAATTTGACGTATTGAGTGATGCTGAAAATATATAGGCATGGTTCTGTTCAAGTAAAAATGGCTTATGGTCTTCATATTCAAGGATTGGTGAGCTTTTAATTTCAGCGACACTATAAAAGCTGTTTACCTTAGGATATTGAAAGTTTGTAACTCTTTTTTCAAAAACGCCATTGGCATATAAGGCGTGTGAATAGTTTATGGTTGTAACTTGTTTTACAGTTTTTAAAATAGGATTAAGAGATGTTCTGTAGTTTGATAAAAATGAATTATAAGTTTCAATATCTATAGCTTCTGAAGGAATAACTATAAGGTATCCACCTTTTTCTGAAAACAATTTTAAAACGCTATTTAAACTACCCGGAATAATGTTTAGTTCATTTAATATAATTAAGTTTTGTTCATTAATGAGATTGTAATCAAGTTGGTTTATTGGGGTAGAAGTAAAGTTAAATTCTTTCTCATAATAGATACGATTTAAAAAAGAATCATCGGCATTATTTATGGCGAGAACATTAATTTTTGGGGTTCTATTAATATTAAAATACAAACTGTTGTCGTATTGTAAATCTGAATCTTCAATAATAATTTTACCATTAATTATTTCATTTTCCGGCAATGAAAAGGACGTAACAGTTTGCTTTTCAAAATTCACAGAGGTTTTAGCAATTAATTGATCATTATTAAATAATGAAACGGGTAAATTAGATACAGATTTGCCTGAATTTTTTAAAATTACTTTTAGTTCAATGGTTTTGTTTGATGATTCTGAAATGTAAGCTGAATCTATAGAAATGTTATTAAAATTAACAGGCTTAAGCTGAACCGCGTGAATTTTAAATAAAGAGTCATTTTCTGGCTTAAATTCATTCAAATTCCTCTGAAAATCAGATATAAACAGAATATTCTTTAAATTTGATGACGGTTTAAAAAGCTTTTTAGCTTTTAATAAGGCTGCTTCAAATGATAATGATTTTGAGGAATAATCAAGGTTTAATAAATCGTTTTTTATAGCCTTAATCGTCGTGCTTTTAAAAGTTGATTCATTAGTTATTAATGAAATAGTTTCATCTTCAGGAACATTGCTAATTATATCTTGTATGGCCCGTTTTAATAATTCTCCTTGATTGCCTTTTGATTGCATGCTGAACGAATTATCCAAATAAATGACGGTTTCACTCTGAGTGTTTAATAATTTATTTTTTGAAGTAAATGGTTGTGCAAACGCAAAAATAATGGCAGCCAGAAGTAATAATCTTGTGAGTAAAGTGAGCCATTTTTTTAATTGTGAGCTTTTTCTTGTTTGAATAGACACTTCTTTCAAAAAAGCAACATTAGTAAAGGCCTCTTTTTGAAATTTCCTGAATTGAAATAAATGAATTATAATAGGAATGAGCAGCAAAAATAAAGCGTACAGAAGTTCTGGATGTTTAAACTGCATTTCTATTTAGATTTTTCACCTGATGCCTTTTATAGTTTTTTAGCTGTCAGATGCTATTCGTTGAGGAGTGCATTTTTCATAATGGATATGATTGCTTTTCTCATCTCAAACCTACATAATTTTTTTCATTTTTTGAGTATACAGAAATCTAAATATTATAAAAAAAGAGCCATGATAATTGAGATTCTTAAATTGCTAAACTATTAACATAACATTAAGAACGAATAATGTAACATAACTTTATTTTTGAGGTCTTACTTAAGATTATAAAAAACATAAAATGAAAATTCGAATACTAGCCACTTTCTTTTTGGCAATAATCCTGGCCAGCTGTAGTTCAACAAAAAAATCGGGAAATGATTTAGCTGTGAGTGTACCAATTTATGCACAATTAAATTTAACAGAAGTTGTTAATGATAAAGTTCCTGTTAAGATTAATCCGGGAAGATTTACTTCTGAAACAGTAACTTATCATTTACCTAAAGTTGTTCAAGGAACCTATTCTGTAAGTGATTTTGGAAAATATGTAGATGACTTTAAAGCAGTTGATTATAAAGGAAATGAATTAAGTTTTGAGAAAACTGATACCAATACATGGATTATCAATAATGCTGTTAATTTAGATTATATAAAGTATGATGTCAATGACACTTTTGATGTAGAAATTACCGGAGGCATTGGTGGAGACACGCCTTTTTCGCCAGCAGGGACTAACATTGAACCAGATAATTATGTTTTAAATTTGCACGGGTTTATTGGTTATTTTGATTCTTTAAAGAACAATCAGTATCAACTAGACGTAACAGCTCCTGCAGATTTTGTGAGGTCTTCAGCGTTGCCAAATACCGGGTCAAAAACGAGTGCTGACGGTAAAAATATGACTACTACTTATTTAGCACCGAGGTATTTTGATATTACAGATAACCCAATGATGTATGGTAAATTTAGCGTGGAGGAGTTTCAAGTAGGTGATATTAAGATAGTTTTGAGTGTTTATTCTCCAAACAAACAACATTCAGCTTCTTCATTAAAAGATGCCATGTATAAAATGATGGAAGCACAAAAGGCCTTTTTGGGAAATATAAATAGTACCTCCCGTTATGATATTTTCTTATACCTATCAAGAGGTGAAGAAGATTCACCTAAAGGATTTGGTGCTTTAGAACACCATACCTCTACGGTAGTAGTAATGCCTGAAGATATGCCAGAAGATGAATTGGAGGAAAGCATGATTGAAACGGTTTCTCATGAATTTTTTCATATTGTAACGCCTTTATCAGTGCATTCAGAAGATGTCCATTATTTTGATTATAACAATCCTACCTTCTCTAAGCATTTATGGATGTATGAAGGTGTAACTGAATATTTTGCTAATTTATTTCAGGTCAACCAAGGTCTTATTTCAGAAGATGAATTTTACAGCAAAATGATGGCTAAAATTCAAACATCTTTGCAATTAAATGATGCCATGAGTTTTACTGTGATGAGTGAGAATGTGTTAGATGATCCTTACGCTAAACAGTATTACAATGTCTATCAAAAAGGGGCTTTAATCGGTATGTGTGTTGATATTTTAATGCGTGAAGAAAGTAACGGTCAGAGAGGCATTTTATCACTAATGAAAGAATTATCTAATAAATACGGGAAAAATAAACCTTTTGAGGATGATAAATTATTTGACGAAATTGTAAGTATGACTTATCCTTCATTACGGGCATTTTTTGATGTACATGTTATAGGTTCAACCCCAATTGATTATAATGAATTTTTTAATAAGGTAGGCTTAGAAGTAACAGAAAGTAAAGTTGAAACCGGGTATATTTTGAATGCAGGTGCCTTAATAGTTGGTGGAGATGGACAAAAAGGCACGGTCTTTTTTAATGATTTAGTTTCAGAAAACAGTTTCTGGGCTGAGCAAGGAGTCTTACCCAATGATGTGATTAAAGAAGTGGATGGCGTAGTGGTAACCTTGCAAACGGCCAATCAAATTTTTCAGGATGTTTTTATGTGGACACCCGGTCAGGATATTGAAATGAAATTAGATAGGGACGGTGAGGAAATCAACATCAAAACTAAAACCACGCAATCCTATACAAACGGACAAGGTCTGAAGTCAAAAGAGGATGTTACTGAATCTCAATTAAAAATTCGTAATGCTTGGTTGAAGGCATAATTATTTAGAATCTCATTATCATATAAAAAAGCCTAACAAATGTGTTAGGCTTTTTTACTATTTAATATTTTGCCGCTTGGCCCTTAGATGATGAATTAACAATGAATTCTCTTAAATCATCCGTTGCCTTTTTTAAATCGTCTTGTCTTAAATACATCATATGCCCGCTTCTATACCCTTTAAACGTAAAGCGGTCTTTCATTTTCCCGCTTGGATCTACTTGATGCATGGTATATTTGGCTCCAAAGTAGGTGGTTGCGCCATCATAATATCCAGACTGTATAAGTACTTTTAAATATGGATTTTGTGCCATCGCTTGTCTTAATCCTTCTCTAGTATTGTCATTTCTGTTATCCCAAGGGTGAACATCTCCAAACATATTATATTTTATATCGGTTTTAAAGTTAAGATGCTCACGGATATAGTAATTTATGGCAGGCGTGAACGAATGAAGCCAAGACGTTAATTCAGGATTAAAATCGGGACTATCGCCTGCTTCCGTTTTGTCAAGACCTAAATATCTAGAATCTAATCGACCTATAGTTTGACCTGTTTTATTTCGTAACAAATCTTTCCAGAAAAAACTGGTTGAAACATCTAAATTATTTTGCAATATTGATGTTTCAGACAAGCCTGAATAATAAGCTATTTTTTTAGCAACTGCTTGTTTTTCATCAATAGAAATAAATCCGCCTTTAGCAAGTGCAGGCATTAAATTGTTAATGGCATAATCTTCAACTTCTGGCAAAATATCTAATAAATCCTTATTTTGTAGATCAGAAGGTAACATTTTATGATACCAGGCAGCAGCAGCAAAATATGGTAGATTTAAAGATGAATAAATGGGTTGGCTAGTGTTGTAAAGTTTATAATCGGCAGGAGAAACCATAATCACACCATTTAAATACATCCATTGTCTGTTTTGTAATTCGTTAGCTAATCCCATAACACGGGTGCCGCCATAACTTTCACCAATAATATATTTAGGAGATTCCCATCTATTAATTCTTGTTAAAAAGGTGTTCATCCATTCAGCTAAATACTTAATATCTGCATTAATGCCGAAAAATTTTTCTCTTTCTGGTAATTTACCCTCTTTATCAGCAATCATTCGAGAGTATCCTGTATTAACAGGATTAATATAAACTATATCTGCTACATCTAAAATTGAATTTTGGTTATCCTTAACACCATAAGGTTGAATAGGATACCCTTCCTCATCAATATTTAAAACTTTTGGTCCGGTATAAGCAATATGCATCCAAACAGATGCAGAACCGGGCCCACCATTAAATGAAAAAATAAGCGGTCTGTTTTTTTTATCCGTTTTTGTCCGTTCATAATAGGTGTAAAATAAAGTTGCAATCGGTTCTCCTTTTTCATTCCAAACCGGTTGTGTACCTGTAGTAGCTTGGTATGAAATAGCCTGATTTTTAATGGATAGTGTGTGTTGTGTCACAACGATGGTGTCTGTGGGAATTTTAATGCTTTGTGAATAAATTGGACAAACCAAGATGATTAGTAATATGGACAGAAAGTTTTTCATATTTTATTTTTATTTAATTATTAGTTAAATATAAAGAAAACTTAGTTTAAAATCCTTCAAAAACACCTAAACCAAAAAGTGCATAATCATATTTTACAGGATCATTAGAATCTAAATTTCTCAGTGCCTCATCTAATTCTACAAGGGCTTTGGCATCATTTTGTTTGCGGTTGAGCAAGCCTAATTTTCTGGCAACGTTTCCAGAATGTACATCTAATGGGCAAGATAATTGCGAAGGATTAAGCGTGTTCCAAATTCCAAAATCAACACCGCGGTTATCGTTTCTAACCATCCACCTTAAAAACATATTAATGCGTTTTGCTGCTGAATTTTTTAGAGGATCACTTATATGCTTCTCTGTTCTTGAGAGATGATTCATTTCAAAAAAAGATGATTTAAAATGGGATATAGAAGTTTGCAATGACGTTGTTTGTGCCCCTTTGTTAAAAACGGATTCTAAACCGTCATGGTTTTTATAGATATGTTTCAGGGATTTTAAAAACTGAATCAGATCGTCACTATTAAAAGTTCTATGAACAAAAACTTTTAATTTTTCTAAATCAGATGCCTTGTGATTCATTACAAAATCAAATGGGGAAAGTTCTAATAATTCCATCATATGTTTTGAATTCTTAATGATACTTTTTCTATTTCCCCATGAGATGGTTGCCGTTAAAAAACCAGAGATTTCAATATCTTCTTTGTGTATAAATTGATGTGGGATTTGAATGGGGTCCGTTTCAATAAACTTAGGATTATTATATTGTTCGACTTTTGAGTCAAGAAAGTCTCTTAATTCTGTTCGGTTCAAGGTTGAAAATATAAAAAGTGTTTTTCAAAAATACTACTTAATACATTATTTGAATAGTATAAATACACTAAAATGGCCAAGGTAAGAGGAAATTCATCAATAAATAAATCGATAAACGGTAAAAATACAAGCCGAAATGACAATTTTCAATAAAAAATTATACGAAATATATAATTTATAACGTTCTTTATTCATTAAATAATGTTTTATGAAAAAAATTATAGCTCCAATTATGGCAATTCTATTCATGAGTTGTCAAAACGATGATTTAAAACTTAATGTAGAACCTACAGCCGCTATTGAAACCTTAAACGAATATGTTTTAGTTCAACAAATTTTTCAGGATATTGGTAATAATGGTGGAGATGCTATTCTAAATGCAGAAAATTCAACAACAGGGAAATCAGCAAAAACTATATCGGTAGGTCCTGTTATTACGGTTGAACCTTTTGATTTTACTACATTTCCTAAAACTATTACTATCGATTTTCAAACAGGCGTACTTTGTGAAGATGGTGTTACAAGAAAAGGGATTATTAGTATAGTTTCAACGGATTGGTATGGTAATGCGGGCAGTGAACATACAACTACATTTGATAACTATTATCATAATGATTATAAAGTGGAAGGAACGCATTATGTGAAAAATTTAGGTAGAAATCTGGATGATAATTTAGAATATAGTGTCATTGTTGAAAATGGGAAAATTACTTCTAATACAGGTAAAAATATTAGTTATACTGAAAATTCACTAAGAACTTGGATAGCAGGTTCTAGTACTCCATTAAATATCTGGGATGATGAATATATGCTAGATGGTACACAATCAGGAATAAGTTCTGAAGGGGTTGAATATATGTTAACAATTGAAGAGCCCTTGCATTTTGTTTTATTGCCTCGAAATATTAAATCTGGTATTCTTAATTTTGATATTGGAAATGTGAATGATATAAAATTGAATTTTAATAATTCTACAATAACTATTTTAGGGGTTACCTATCCTTTTAATTAGGCTTAAAAATAGAATAACATATTTTGTATTAAAAGGGTTTACTTAATAATTTGATTCAGTAAACCCTTTAATATATCTTGTTATTAAGAAATAATTAATAGTTATTAATTATTTTTCCATCAACCATTGTTAATTTTCTGTCAGCTAAATTTGCCAGTTCTTCATTGTGCGTTACAATAACGAAGGTTTGGCCAAATTCATCGCGTAGTTTGAAAAACAGGCTATGTAAATTTTCAGCGGACTCACTATCTAAATTTCCAGACGGTTCATCAGCAAAAATTAAATCTGGGTTATTTACTAATGCACGAGCTACGGCTACACGCTGTTGTTCACCTCCGGATAATTCATTGGGTTTGTGGTGAGAGCGATGTGATAAGCCTAAAAAATCTAAAAGCTCTGAGGCTCGTTTCTCAGCTTCCGATTTTTTTGTGCCTTTAATAAAAGCTGGAATACATACATTTTCTAAGGCAGTAAATTCAGGTAAAAGTTGATGAAATTGGAAAATAAATCCAATGTGTTCATTTCTAAATTTTGCTAAACCTTTTTCGTTCAGCTCATTAATATTGATATTATTAATTATAAGTTCTGAATCTTCTTTTTTAGAGGCTTTATCGAGCGTTCCCAATATTTGTAATAAGGTTGTTTTACCAGCACCTGAAGCACCAACAATTGAAATAATCTCACTTTTTTTTACATGAATTTCAACACCTTTTAGGACATGTAAATCGTTATAATATTTATGTATATTTTTTGCTTGAATCATCTATAGAAAATACGAATGGTGAATTTACTACTTTAATGTTTTCTGAACAATTATGAAACGCTTTTCTTTTTAAATACGTTTTTAATACTTGAATAATCAATAAAATATTGAATGCGCAGAGAAAATGTGTTTTGAAAGGGTTGATTAAACAGGGTTTTTAAACTACTTCCATAAGAATCTGTGGAAGCATTATCATAATTGAATAACTGATTTCTATAAAGTGCTGTAATAAAACTGCCTGGTGCAAATTGCCACGAATAGCTTAAATCTAAATTCCAAGTATTATAATTAATGTTGGGGTTATCCTCTAAATTATCAGCTTGATATCCGGAATCTTGATTTAATCTTCCGTTTTCCTCTAAACTAAATAAATCGTTGTTGTAATTAACAGTGGACCAATAGTTTCTAAAGGTTAGTGAAATTCCATGAAAGGAATTAAAAATATAATTGGCTCTAATACTATTCACTAAAGTTTTTCTATCCCGTTCTCCAAAAATAATATTGTCATCCAAAGTAGTAACATAACCTCTGCCGTTAGATTCTTTATTATATTCCATGGTGTAAATAAGCAGAATTTTTTCATTAAATCTAATTCTGGGGCTTATCTCAAATTCATATTCATTGGTGGTTCTATTTTTTTCAAAAAAAGTAGAACCGCCAATATCGAAATCAAATGCAAATGTTTTATTGTAATTTGATGAATACTTCAAGCTTAAATCCACTTTGTTTTCATATATAAAAAATCGGCCTTCTGTTCTAGGCTCGAAATAATCAAATTGCTTTCCTAGTTCAAATCTTAGTTCTGCTCTAAAGTAATTTAATGCTTTTGTTTGTGCGCCATAATTAAAACCAAAATTATTTCCTGTATAAGTACTTGGATTGGCTAATCTTTTATAATTGAAATAGGTGTTTATAGAATAGCTGTTAAGGGTTTTTATAGGCTCAAAAATTCTATAGGAGGCATCAATTCCAAAATTATTAAAGTTATTTCTATACAATAAACCCAAATCATTGATATCATATTTTGTGTCAGCAAAACTATGATCAAAGGCATATCTAAAATTGCCATGTGTTTTTCCGGCTCGAAAAAACGAACTATATCCGTTTGAATTTCCATCAATTAAGTTAAGGTGACTCATTTTAGCCTCACCGTAAATTTTATAGGTGTTACGCCTATTTGAAATGTCAAATATTAAACCGGAAACATTGGCGTCTCTAAATTCACCATCTCTTGTAACATTTGTATTAATCAAACTAACGGAGGAGTTTTTATTGAATTGTTGGTCAATTACCAGAACGTTATAATTTGCTATGGGCTCTACTAATTCTTCTCTTATTTTGCCAGAAATAGTATCCCTGATGGTGGCATTAGTTTTTTCAGTTATGGCATTAAAAACACCAATTCCTAAGCCATTTTTTGTTCTTCCAGATACTTTTAAGGCATTTAATACATTTACAGAACTTGGATAATTTTTTATTTCTTCATTGTCATTGAGCACCACTTCACCAGTTGGACTGTTGCCAACTCGTCTAGAAAAAAACAAATCACCTTTATTAAACAGATCAACACCTTCTGTGAAAAATTGACGTTGCTCTGAAAAAGTTTGTTCAAATGGACCTAAATTTAATTCTAAATTATCAAAACCTGCTTGACTGAAGTCTGGAACTAAAGTAGCATCCAACGTAAAGTTTTCTGTAATTCCATATTTAACATCTAATCCAAAATTTAAATCTGTTTCTGTTTCTCCATTGTAATTATTAAGTAAAGTTGAGGTAAAGGGATAAAAACTCAGCCGGGTTGGTGGTTTAATTTTTTCAAGAGATTTAAGTTCTCCATGATATAAACCAATATTTCCCTTCGTTACATCTATGGGATTCCAGGAGTATTGGGAGCGATTCCTTCTAAATTGTCTGTGAAACTGCATACCCCATGTTTGAACATCTGCATTAGAAAACCTCAGGGCTCTATATGGAATTTTTACTTCAACAATCCAACCATCTTCAACTAGGTTTACCTGACTTTCCCAAACGGCATTCCAACCAAAATCTTCTCCTATGCTTGGATTTGCTATGGCATCGGCTTGTGTGCCAGAACTGAATATAATAAATTCTGTGTCATTTTGGGCATCATTATTTGGATTGAGTACTATGGTGAAAAAATCGGCTTGTCCAAAATCATCTCTTGTAGTTAACTGCTTCATTATTTTTTTTGGGTCGTCATGCAGGTAAGCTCCAAAATAGATAGCATTATCATCATAAGTGACTTTTACGATGGTTTTAATTTCAGTGGAGTCTTTTAAGCCCATTTCAGGTTTAAATTGGGTAAAGTCTTTGGCTTCTTCAGAAGTTTTCCAAATGGCCTCATCTAAAATACCATCAATTTTTGGTGATACAGAGGCTCGTTGAATATTGTATATTTTTTTCTCCTGTGAATAGCCCAAAATGTTAAGGGCTAATAACATTGAGATAAAAAGAAAAAATTTCATAAATATTGATTTAAATAATGATTCAACTCAAAAAAAATCATTATTGACAGTAAACGATAAATACTTTACAAAAGTAGGATGGTTAGATTTTATTTGTCATAATTTAAAGTTAAAAAGATGTTTATTGTAAGTTTTTAATAAGGTATTCAACTAATATTTATATAATTTTAAAGCTATGAATGATAAATTACAATTGGCTACATTTGCCGGTGGTTGCTTTTGGTGTACAGAAGCTGTATTTACTAGATTAAAAGGTGTTGAACGTGTTGTTTCTGGTTACACTGGAGGTCATATTAAAAATCCTGCTTATAGAGAAATATGCACTGGAAGAACTGGGCATGCTGAGGCTATCCAGATACTGTATAATGAGGACATGATTAGTTATAAAGAATTATTAGGAATATTTTTTGCAACTCACGATCCAACTACATTAAATCGTCAAGGAAATGATGTAGGTACTCAGTACCGTTCTGCAATTTTTTATAGCAATGCTAGCCAAAAGGATGAAGCCACAGATTTTATTTCCTATCTTGAAAAGGAAAATATTTTTAATGAACTAATTACTACGGAAATTGTACAGTTGGAAGTTTTTTATAATGCGGAAGACAATCATCAAGATTATTATAATTTAAATCAGGAGCAGCCTTATTGTCAGTACATTATTAACCCTAAAATTAAAAAGTTAAAAGAAAATTATTCAAATAAGTTAAAATAATAAATTCAGCAAATGCCTTACAAAAACTTTGAAGAATATAGCATGAAAGTGACAGATGATGTTAAAAATAGATATAGAAATATCATTACTGATTTAGGTGAGGATATCTCAAGAGATGGTTTGGAAAAAACTCCGGAGCGCGCGGCGAAGGCCATGCAGTTTTTAACTCAAGGATATCATCAAGATCCGGTTAAAATCCTTAAAAGTGCTATGTTTAAGGAGTCATATAATGAAATGGTCATTGTTAAAGATATTGAGTTGTATTCCCTATGTGAACACCATATTTTACCTTTTTTTGGGAAGGCCCATATAGCTTATATACCAAACGGATATATAGTTGGACTGAGTAAACTCCCCAGAATTGTTGATGTTTTTGCGCGCAGACTTCAAGTTCAAGAGCGTTTAAATGAGCAAATATTAGATTGTATTAACGATACGCTGAAACCACAGGGCGTAGCAGTAGTCATAGAAGCAGCTCATATGTGTATGATGATGAGAGGTGTTCAAAAACAAAATTCTACCACTACTACCTCTGGTTTTAGAGGTCAGTTTGAGAAAATTGAAACCAGAAACGAATTTTTAAAGCTCATAGGGAAATAGTTTTGGTGTATTTCTAATAATTAGCGGGTTATTAATTTCTTATAAATGAATAAATACAAAAAACTGGCTTTAGGAATTTTTTTAGATGCCCTTGGTTATGTATCTTATATATTACCTGGTTTAGGTGAGTTTACAGATGTTATTTGGGCACCACTATCAGCATGGATTATGACTAAACTTTATAAAGGAAAACCTGGAAAAATAGCCGCTGTTGTAAACTTTGTTGAAGAAGCATTACCAGGTTTTGATGTCATCCCAACATTTACACTCATGTGGTTTTATACATATATTTTTTCCAAAAAAAAGTAATTTAACATCCCTTTAAAATTTTTAAAGGGATGTTAAATTTTAAAGGTAATAAGAGAACCCTAAACTAAAATTTCTTCCCATATTAAAAATG
>JAHENA010000158.1 GCA_024643405.1 Flavobacteriales bacterium
CAGGCAAAATCAAGCTTTGAAGCACAGCAAAAATTGGTAAGCCAAGTAAAAAGTCAATTGGCAAAGACCAATATTACTGCGCCATTCACAGGTATTGTAGACGATGTGATTACTAACCAAGGCAGTGTCGTTTCCCCAGGACAAACGCCTATTATTCGTATTATTAATCTTGATAATATGTACATTGAAACAGAAGTTCCTGAATCTTACATTTCAAACGTCTCAGTTAATAAACAAGTTATTATTGAAATTCCAATTCTTGGAAAAACAATTGAAGGAACTATAAGGCAAGCTAGTAATTATATAAATCCAGCAAATAGAACTTTTAAAATAGAAATTGCGGTTCCTAATAAAGACGGTGATATTAAGCCTAATTTAACAGCTAGGCTAAAAATTAACGATTACACCAATGCCAACGCCATGTTAATTCCTCAAAGTATAATTTCAGAAAATTCTGAAGGAGACCAATATATTTATTTAGTAAATAACAAAAACATAGACGATGAAGCAACGGCACAGCGCCTTGTGATTAGCACTGGTAAAACCCAAGGTGATGTCATAGAAGTTTTAAGTGGATTATCTGATAATGCAGAAATCATTAATGAAGGTGCGCGTAGTGTACAAGACGGTCAATTGGTCAAAATTTTAAAATAATTAAGCATAAAAATGACTAAACAACATAAACAAATAGATAAAGAATTCAAGTTATCCTCTTGGGCTATTGCCAATAAGACGACCATCTATGTGCTGATTTCACTTATTCTTTTCTTGGGGATATCAGCCTATTATAGTATGCCACGTGAAAGTTTTCCAGAAATTAGAGAAACCAAAATTTACGTGAGTTCTATTTACCCAGGCAATACCGCAGAAGACGTAGAAAAACTCATTACAGATCCACTAGAAGATAAGCTTAAAACGGTTAGTAACGTCACTAAAATTACCTCCACTTCTCAAGAAGATTATTCTATGGTTGTGGTGGAATTTGATGAGAATATAAGCGTAGAACTTGCCAAGCAAAAAGTAAAGGATCAAATAGACACTGAAACTTCAGGTGAAGACTGGCCAACTTTTAATGGGGCTAAAATAGAACCCAATGTGTTCGAGTTAAGTATGTCTGAAGAAATGCCAATCCTTAATATTAATATTTCAGGGGACTATCCGGTTCAAAAACTTAAAGAATTTGGTGAATACCTACAAGACGAAATAGAAGGATTGATTGAAATTAAAAAAGTGGATATTCGAGGCGCTCAGGAAAAAGAAGTTGAAGTTGCTGTTGATATTTATAAAATGATGGCATCAAAAGTTAGTTTTGACGATGTTATCAATGCCATCAACAGAGGGAACATGACCATGTCTGCAGGTAATTTTATTTCTAGTGGACAGCGTCGAACTATACGGATTTTAGGTGAAATTAATAGTCCAGATGAATTAGAAAACTTTGTTGTTAAGTCTGAAAAAGATAATCCTATTTATTTAAAGGATATTGCAACGGTATCCTTTAAAGAAAAGGAAAAAACC
The DNA here is from genome assembly GCA_024643405.1 of Flavobacteriales bacterium. Classification (GTDB taxonomy): domain Bacteria; phylum Bacteroidota; class Bacteroidia; order Flavobacteriales; family Flavobacteriaceae; genus Yeosuana. The sequence continues at coordinate 1,519 of JAHENA010000158.1, forward strand.
ACTTTTGCCAGAGAGTTTGGGGAACCGGTGGTTATGCTTGATGTAAAAAAGAGAGCAGGTAAAAACATGGTGGAAGCGGCTGAACAGATAAATCAAATCGTTCAAAACGCAAAAGAAAATGTATTTCCATCTAATCTTCGAGTAACGATTACTAATGACCAATCCTCAAAAACTATTGGTCAAGTGGATGATTTGGTTAACAACATCATTTTTGGTATCATCTTGGTTGTCACCGTTTTGATGTTCTTTTTAGGATTTAAAAACGCTCTTTTCGTAGGGTTTGCCATCCCCATGTCCATGTTTATGTCCTTGATGATTTTAAATATGATTGGATACACCATGAATACCATGATTCTTTTCGGTTTAATTATGGGGCTTGGAATGTTAGTAGATAACGGCATTGTAGTTGTTGAAAACGTTTATCGGTTGATGGAAGATGAAGGCTTAAACAGAATTGATGCTGCAAAAAAAGGCATTGGAGAAATAGCATTTCCAATTATTATTTCCACGGCAACAACGGTAGCTGCTTTTATTCCACTAGGTCTTTGGCCAGGACTGATGGGTCAATTTATGATTTACTTTCCTATTACCCTATCAGTTGTTTTAGGATCTTCTTTATTTGTAGCCATTTTCTTTAACTCCGTTTTAGTTTCTCAGTTTATGACTACTGAAGATAAAAATATGCCTTTAAAAAGGATTATTTATATGTCTTCCATCATAGTGGTCATTGGCTTAATCATATTTATTATTGGTGGCCCCTATAGAGGTTTAGGGAGCGTCATGATTTTTTCAGCCTTTCTAATTTGGGTCTACAGATTATTCTTAAGAAAAATGGCCAATAATTTTCAGGCGAACACCCTTGTAAAACTTGAAAATATATATGAGCGCCTACTAACTGGAGTTTTAAAAGGGAAGCGTCCGTATTTTTTAACGCTCGCCACCGTACTTTTATTAATCCTGTCTTTTATTTCTTTTGGAATTTCATTGGGAACTCAAAGAACAAAAGTGGAGTTTTTTCCAGATAATAAACCCAACCAGATTATAGTTTATATTGAATATCCGCAAGGAACTGATATTGATAAAACCAATAAAATCACTAAAGAGATTGAAGAAAAAGTTTATCAGACTTTAAATGATAAACAGTATAAAGACGGAGATTATAACTTTATGGTTGAGAGTGCCGTTTCTCAAGTTGGTGAAGGAGCCGGTAATCCACAAACAGATGGCGGTTCGTCTGCTGAAATGCCACACCGAGGAAAAATCACAGCATCTATGCGTGAATATAAATACAGAAACGGCGAGGACAGTGAGTTATTACGTCAAAAAGTTCAAAAGGCATTAGTTGGTATTTATCCAGGTGTCTTAATTTCAGTAGAAAAAGATGCCAATGGGCCACCGGCAGGCGCTCCTATTAATATTGAACTTGAAGGTGATGATTATGCAGAATTAATCAATACCGCTGAACGCATGCGCGATTATATCAACTCCAGAAGTATTCCAGGTATTGATGAATTAAAAATTGATGTGAATAAAGATAAACCATCAATGAAAGTAATTGTAGACCGAGAAAAAGCGGGAGAATTAGGTGTAAGTGCTTCTCAAGTGGGATTGCAATTAAGAAATTCAATCTTTGGCTCAAAAGCTGGCGTTTATAAAGAAAAAGGAGAGGATTATGATATTTATGTTAGGTTTAATAAAGAAAATAGGTTTAACAAAAGTGCCATTTTTAATCAAAAAATAACCTTTCGAGATATGGCATCTGGGCAAATTAAAGAAATTCCTGTCTCGGCAGTTTCAAAACAATCTAACAGTTCAGGATTTAGCGCCATTAAACATCGTGATGTCAATAGGGTCGTTACGGTCTATTCCGCATTGTCCCCCGGGTTTACAGATGCAGGAGCTGTGGTCAGTCAAGTTAGAAATGCTATGGTGGAATTTAAAGACCTTCCAAAGAAAATAAAAATTGATTATACAGGTCAAATTGAAGAACAAAACAAACAACAAGCCTTTTTAATGAGCGCCTTTTTTGCCGGCTTAGGATTAATATTCTTTATTCTAATATTTCAGTTTAACTCTATTTCTAAACCTGCTATTATTATGAGCGCCGTATTCTTAAGTTTAATAGGTGTTTTTGGAGGTATGGTGATTACAGCCTCACCTTTTGTAATTATGATGACTATGATGGGAATTATCGCTTTAGCTGGAATTGTTGTTAACAACGGGGTGGTTCTCCTTGATTATGCGCAGTTATTAATTGATAGAAAAAAATACGAAAGAGGATTAGATGAAGATGATTTCTTAAGTAAAGAAGATCTTTTTAACAGTATTGTGCAGGCTGGAAAAGCGCGTTTAAGACCCGTTTTACTTACAGCCATAACAAC
>JAHENA010000074.1 GCA_024643405.1 Flavobacteriales bacterium
GTATTAATGTTTTCATGATGATTATAAATAGTTCCATTGGTACGCGATACAAAACTACTTCGTCTTTCTAACCAAGGCAGATCATTGTCATACGTAATCATGGTTGAAATTTTGTTGTCTTTTGTCATTTTAAAAAGACGATGCATTGGCATATCCAGTATAACACCTGTAGCATTATCCATGGCTTTTAACTGATCCCAGGTTTGTACCCATAAACCACCATCACCTTTGTACTCTATGGCATCAGGATAAGCACCAGTTGTTCTTGAATAACTGGTATATGACCAATTTTCTTTCACCCATTTTACGCCATTTAAAAAATTCTCTTTAGTGCTCCCTTCTGCATCTTTATTAAGACTGGTTCCCTGATAAGCTCTAAAATCATCAGCTAAGTAACTGGCGGCTTTATCTGCATCGCCGGAAAAAAATGCTTGCAACATAGATTCTGCTGCATTAATAGCAGGATGCTCATTGTAAACGGTTCCATTTTTTTTTGTTTGTGAAAACATGATGCAAGTGAAAAGCATCAAGGCAATAATGACATGTTTTTTCATTTTAGTTAAATTTTGGTTGGTTAATTATATAAACTTAACTAAAATTTTCCGAAATCAAAAATGGCATTTCTTATTTTTTACTTATTCTAAACTAAGAATTAATTTTTAGTTTTCTTTTAAAAGGTCTTATTATTAATCTTGCTTCTCTGTCAAAACGAATATAATTATATACCCAATTGATAAAAACTACGACTCTATTTCTAAAACCAATTAGAAAAAACAAATGCACAAACATCCAAACATACCAAGCAAAAACACCCTGAAATTTAAAATGCTTTAAATCAACAACCGCTTTGTTTCTTCCAACGGTTGCCATAGCACCTTTATCCTTATATGTGAATGGAAGCATCGGTTTCTGTTCAATTAATCTTAATAAATTCTCTCCTAATTGCTGTCCTTGTTGAATGGCGGGTTGTGCCATCATTGGTAAACCTCTGGGAAATTCTTCACATTCCATACAGGCCACATCACCTACCGCAAATATTTGACTAAAACCTTTAATCTGATTATATTCATTCACTAAAATGCGTTCTCCTTTAGTTACCAATTCAGCACTGTCCAACCCTTTAATAGTTGCACCTTTTACACCTGCCGCCCAAATAAGTGTTGCCGTTTCAAAAGTTACATCAGAATTCGTTGTGGCCAGATGACCATCATAACTGGCAACTCTTACATTTTTCCAAATATTAACTCCTAAATGCTCTAAGAAATCTTCGGCTTTTTTTGAGGCCTTCTCACTCATTTCCTTAAGAATTCTATCACTGGATTGAATCAAATTTATTTGAACCATTCTCGTATCCAAATCAGGGTAATCTTTTGGCAAAATACCCTTTTTTATTTCTGCTAGGGCGCCTGCGAGTTCAACACCTGTAGGACCCGCTCCAACAATTACAAAATTCATTAAAGCATTACGCTCATTCAAATCTGAAGTTAATAAGGCATCTTCAAAATTCTCAAGAATTAAACTCCTTAAATTAAGAGACTCTGGTATGGATTTCATAGCCATACTATGTTTTTCAATTTCAGTATTGCCAAAGTAATTCGTTTCAGATCCTGAGGCAACCACCAAATAATCAAATTTTAGCACTCCAATATCAGTTATTACTTCATTCTTAACTGTATTAATTTCATTGACATGAGCCATTCTAAAATGAAAATTCGGAAAATCTTTAAGTATTTTTCTAATTGGATAAGCTATGGAATCTGGCTCTAATCCACCCGTAGAAACCTGATACAACAAGGGTTGAAACGTGTGATAATTATTCTTATCAAGTAAAACTACTTGAACTTCTTGTTTAGATAATTTTCTGGCTAATGAAATTCCAGCAAAACCACCACCAATAATTATAATTCGTGGAAAACTAGATTTAGGTATGTTCATATTCAAGTTATATCGCCCTAAAGGTAACAAAAGATATAAATTTATTAAGCTCTAAATTCTTTATTCAAAATTGGTTTCGTAAATTCGTGGCTTCAAATAATGATTAAATAATTCTCATGAGTAAATACGATATTATTGTTCTTGGAAGTGGTCCGGGAGGCTATGTTACAGCAATTAGAGCATCTCAATTAGGTTTTAAAACAGCTATTGTTGAAAAAGAAAATCTTGGTGGTGTATGTTTAAATTGGGGCTGTATTCCAACAAAAGCATTATTAAAATCTGCACAGGTCTTTGAATATTTGAAACATGCCGGTGATTATGGTCTTTCTGTAAATAGTTACGATAAAGATTTTGATGCCGTTGTTAAACGCAGTCGTGGCGTTGCAGATGGTATGAGTAAAGGGGTTCAGTTTTTAATGAAAAAGAACAAAATTGACGTTATTGAAGGTTTCGGAAAATTAAAACCAGGAAAAAAGATTGACGTTAATGGTACTGAATATAGTGCCGACCATATTATTGTTGCAACTGGCGCCCGCTCAAGAGAATTGCCAAGTTTACCACAAGATGGCAAAAAAGTGATTGGCTACAGAGAAGCTATGACTTTAACTAGTCAACCAAAAAAAATGATTGTAGTAGGTTCAGGTGCCATAGGCGTTGAATTTGCCTATTTTTATAATTCGATGGGAACAGAGGTTACCATTGTTGAATATTTGCCTAACGTAGTTCCTGTTGAAGATGAAGATGTTTCAAAACAATTAGAGCGTTCGTTTAAAAAGAGCGGTATTAATATTATGACTTCTGCTGAAGTTACTAAAGTAGACACTTCTGGAAAAGGTGTAAAAGCTACTGTAAAAACAAGTAAAGGAGAAGAAATTCTTGAAGCCGATATTATTTTAAGTGCGGTTGGTATAAAAACAAATATTGAAAATATAGGTTTAGAAGATGTAGGTATTGCAGTTGACAGAGATAAAATATTAGTTAATAAATTCTATGAAACCAATATCCCTGGGTATTATGCTATTGGAGATGTCACTCCTGGTCAGGCCTTAGCACACGTAGCCTCAGCTGAAGGTATTTTATGTGTTGAGAAAATTGCTGGGCAACATGTTGAAGCCTTAGATTATGGTAATATTCCTGGTTGTACGTATTGTTCACCAGAAATTGCAAGTGTTGGCCTCACTGAAAAGCAAGCGCGAGAAAAAGGTATCGAGATTAAAGTGGGTAAATTCCCTTTCTCGGCCTCCGGTAAAGCCAGTGCCGGTGGTAATAAAGACGGTTTTGTGAAAGTTATTTTTGATGCCAAATATGGCGAATGGTTAGGATGCCATATGATAGGTGCCGGAGTTACCGATATGATTGCTGAAGCTGTTTTAGGAAGAAAATTAGAAACGACAGGCCATGAAGTCTTAAAAGCAGTGCATCCCCATCCAACGATGAGTGAAGCAGTTATGGAAGCGGTTGCTGATGCCTATGGTGAAGTTATACATTTGTAATAAAAATAATAAACAATAAAAAAGGTGGTTCAAATGAACCACCTTTTTTATTATAATTTATACCCAACACCTAAAAATAAGCCGTTAGGTGTCATTTCTTCAAAACCTAAGGTATATTTCATATGGAGATTAAGCTTTGGTAAAATATTATAAGCCAAACCAAGATCTGCGCGCACCTTAAATTTATTTGAGAAAAAATCAAAAAAATAATTAAGACTTGGTCCCACCATAAGATGAAAATTATTATTTATATCATATTTTAAATATAATGGTGCATTTAAAAATCTAAAATCATTAAGACCAATATAAAGAACTTCTGGTTGAAAATGAAATTGATTATCTATATTAAAATCTGCAAATAAGCCACCATAATAGCCAAATTCAACATTTGGATTTGTTCCGAATGAACCTTCAACAACTTTAAAAAAAGTAAGGTTTAATCCACCCTTAACCCCAAAGCTGAATGAATTTTGAGCATTTAAATTGAAACCAAAGAATAATATTAAGGCTAACGGGGTAACATAAAATTTCACTGATACAAATTAAATTAAAAAACTCTGGATAGCCAATTCATAACTCTGCAACCCAAAACCAAGAATGACACCTCTTGAATTTGGAGAAATATACGATTGATGTCGAAATTCTTCCCTGTTAAATGTATTTGAAATATGAACTTCAACTACCGGTGTTTCAATGGCTTTAACAGCATCTCCCATTCCAATAGAGGTATGCGTATAAGCGGCCGCATTTAAAACAATACCATCATAACTAAATCCAACTTCTTGCAGTTTATCAATAAGTTCGCCTTCTATATTCGATTGAAAATAGTCAATTGTCACATTATGATATTTTGTTTTAATTTCATCTAAAAATTCAGTAAAGGTGTGACTACCATAAATAGCAGGCTCTCGCTTACCCAATAAATTTAAATTAGGGCCGTTAATGATGATTAGTTTCTTCATAAAGTAAATGTATTAAAAATTTAGCATAAAAAAAGGAAGCTGTTTAGCTTCCTTTTTTTATAAACTACTATTCATTTAAAAGAAATATCCTATAGATAAAGAAATAACACTGTTTTTAACAGATCCGTCACTTGCTACATCATTTAAGCCCATAGCATATCTTCCTTGAAAAAATAAACCTGATTCCATTTTAAATTGAGCTCCTCCCGCTAATCCAAAATCTATACTTTCAGCATCAAGAGATTCAGACTGGCCATCAGCTTCTATTTTATCTGTAATATTAAAACCAATTTGTGGTCCAACTTGCACACTAAATCCACTAGATAAATTAATGTCGGCCATAATAGGTATATTAATATAATCTAATTTACCAGTTGCATCAAAACCAAATTCACTAAATTTGAAGCCTTGAGATGAATAAATAAGTTCGGGTTGAACGGAAAATTTTTCAGAAATTCCTATACTTACAACCGCACCAAGATGAAAAGCAGTTCTTCCGTCTAATCCATCAGCATCACTTCCAGTTAATGAAGCAAAGTTAGCACCAGCTTTGACTCCAAAATGGAGACCCTGAGCTTGAGCTGTAAACCCAAACACAGCAATCATAACAAATAATAATAGATTGATTTTTTTCATGATTTTTAAGTTTTAATTAGTTATTTAATAATAAATATAGTAGTTTTTTCTCACATCTTTATTTTATTCAATGAATATTTTAATAATTCTTAATGATAAATAAGTCAAAATTAATTATTGCTCTATAAAATTATAAGCTATAATTAAAGCTTAATGATTAAAAAAATTATAGTCTTTAGTGACATTTAGGTATAAAAAAAGGTAGCCATTGGCTACCTTTTATATGCATATCTTTTAAAAGAAATACCCAAGAGATAATTGAATAACCCCATTTTGGTTTTTAACATCTCCCACATTAAATTCCGGATCAATACTGCCAGAATCATTAATATTAGATAAGCCTAAATTATATCTAGCACCAAAATTGATACCGCTCGGAAGTTTATATCCAACACCAAAATTTAAACCAAAGTCTATCCCTTTCACAAAGTCTTTAATATCAACTTCAACAGACTCTCCTCCTGCCTCCAGCTTACCTTTTGCAGAGAGTAAAAACCCTACTTGCGGACCCGCTTCTAAACTAAACCCATCAGCAACATAAAACTTAGCCATAATAGGTAAATTTAAGTAATCCAGTTTCATGGTTTCTTTAAAATCAACATCTTCATACTTAGCGCCTTGGGCAGAATATAATAATTCTGGTTGTATGGAAAACTTATCTGAAATTAAAAATTCAGAAATAGCCCCTACGTGTAAGGATGTTCTACCTTTTACACCTTGTGTCTCATCTCCAGTAATGGTTGCAAAATTGACACCTGCCTTCACCCCAAATTTTATGTCTTGGGCGTTAACGTTTAATAGCCCCAAAATAGCTATAAAAATAATTACCAATGTTTTTTTCATATTGACGTGTTTTTAAAATAGATATTCTATTTAAATAACATTAATTATAGGAAATATTTATATCATTTACAATGACAAATGTTAGCTTTTGGGAATTTATATATAACTCCTGAAATATCACTTATTTGTTCTATTTTTACTTCTATGAAATGGTTAAGTGCCCTAAAAGATTACAAACTCTATTTAAAAATTGAACGTGGATTATCAAAAAACTCCATAGATAATTACGCGCTTGATGTTAAAAAACTCATAGCCTATTTAGAAGATAATCATATTAATCAATCTCCTTTGACTATTAATACAGAGGTAATACAACAGTTTAATTTTGAAATAGCTAAAGTGGTTAATGAACGGACACAATCCCGCATTCTTTCTGGTTTACGCAGTTTTTTTAGTTTTTTAGTTTTTGAAGATTATAGAACATCCAACCCCTTGGATCTCATCGAATCTCCTAAAATAGGCAGAAAGCTTCCGGACACCTTGAGTGAATTTGAAATTGACAATCTCATAGGGGCTATAGATTTAAGTACTCCTGAAGGCGAAAGAAACAGAGCGATATTAGAAACGCTTTATGGGTGCGGATTACGAGTAAGTGAATTGACGAATTTAAAAATCTCTGATTTATTTTTTGATGAAGGCTTTATAAAGGTGACAGGAAAAGGAGATAAACAACGCTTTGTTCCTATTTTAAAAACCACTCAAAAGTATATCAATATTTATTTAAATGAAATAAGAAATCATTTAAAAATACAACCCAGCCATGAAGACACTTTGTTTTTAAACAGGCGCGGAAAACAACTGACCAGAGCGATGATATTCACTATTATTAAACGGCTTGCAGAAAAAATTGGGCTAAAAAAAAGTATTTCTCCTCACACTTTCAGACATTCATTTGCCACCCATTTATTACAAAACAATGCGGATTTAAGATCCATACAAATGATGTTGGGTCATGAGAGTATTACTACCACTGAAATTTATGTGCATTTAGATAAAAGTCATCTTTCAAAAATTGTAGAAAAATATCATCCCAGAAAATAAAAAATCCAGCTTTGGCTGGATTTTTCTTATGAAGTTATTAATTTATTATTTCGCTATATTCACTGCACGTGTTTCTCTGATTACCGTAACCTTTACCTGACCTGGATACGTCATATCTGTCTGTACTTTCTGAGAAATATTAAATGATAAATCGGCGGCCTTTTGATCATCTACTTTTTCACTTTCAACAATAACACGTAATTCTCTACCGGCCTGAATAGCATAGGCTTTTTTGACACCCTGGAATCCAAAAGCAATATCTTCCAAATCTTTTAAACGCTGAATGTAACTATCTAAAACTTGGCGTCTTGCCCCTGGGCGTGCTCCAGAAATGGCATCACAAACCTGTATAATTGGAGACAATAACGATTTCATTTCAATTTCATCATGATGCGCTCCAATAGCATTACATACCTCTGGAATTTCACCAAACTTCTCAGCCCATTGCATACCTAAAATAGCATGTGGTGTTTCCATATCAGCCTCCGCATCCGGCACTTTACCTATATCATGTAATAACCCTGCTCTTTTTGCAAGTTTTGAATTCAATCCTAATTCAGCTGCCATGACACCACAAAGCTTAGCTACTTCACGTGAATGCTGTAATAAATTTTGTCCGTAAGAAGAACGGTATTTCATCCTTCCAACCATTTTTATCAACTCTGGATTCAGGTTATGAATGCCTAAGTCAATAACGGTGCGCTTACCAACTTCTATAATTTCCTGATCTATTTGTTTTTTGGTTTTCTTTACAACCTCTTCAATTCTAGCAGGATGAATTCTTCCATCAGTCACTAATTTATGTAACGACAATCTGGCAATCTCTCTTCTTACTGAATCAAAACAAGATAATATAATTGCTTCAGGTGTATCATCTACAATAATTTCAACACCCGTTGCTGCTTCAATAGCTCTGATATTACGCCCTTCTCTACCAATAATTCGCCCTTTAACATCATCAGATTCTATGTTAAATACAGAGACACAATTATCAATAGCTTCTTCAGTTCCTATACGTTGAATGGTGTTTATAATAATCTTTTTAGCTTCCTGCTGTGCCGTTAATTTAGCTTCTTCAACAGCAGCTTGCACATAAGCCATAGCATCATTTTTTGCTTCACCTTTCAGTGATTCTATGAGTTGTGCTTTCGCATCCTCGGCTGAAAGGCTTGAAATAACTTCTAGTTGTTCCACCTGACTTTTATGAAGTCTGTCAATTTCAACCTTCTTTTTATCAAGAATATCAACTCTGTGATCATAATCTTTAGATTTAACATCTAATTCCTCATTAATTTTTTTGGCTTTAGCTAATTCTGAGGAAATTTGAGATTCTTTATCTCGTGTGCGTTTTTCAGCTTCAGACATTTTTTTATCACGTTCTAAAATGACTTTTTCATGTTCTGACTTAAGCTCTAAAAATTTTTCTTTAGCCTGAAGAATTTTGTCCTTTTTAACCGATTCGCCTTCAATATTAGCCTCCTTTATGATAGCAGCAGCACTTTTTTTAGCGCCCTTTATCAGTTTTGAAGCGTTATTTCTTTCTAAAATTTTCGCTATAATGTATCCTATTAGTAATCCTAATAGTATACCTCCAGCGATTAATATAATTGAGTTGTCCATTGTAATTAGTTAGTTTAAATATAAAAAAAGCCTACACCAGTTTAAAATTTTGTATAAACTCCTTAAAAACAAGTTTAGGGCTAACAAGCTGATCAAGGATCTGCTCAAGGCAGCATGCTTTTACAACTTAAACTCACCCTTTTTAAAGAATTAACGTTGAGTTTATCAAAAAAAATATCCAATGTAGGCAGTAACTTTTATTTATTTTAAAGAACGTTAAGAGATTAAATAAGAATTTAATAAACTGTTGAGGGCATTTAATTTTTCCTCAACATGTTCATTGACATTCTCTTTATCAATAGTTTTCTGTTCAACCTGAGAAGCAAATTGCAAAGCACACATCGCTAATACATCTTGTTTATCTCTAACAGAATAACTTTGCTCAAACTGTTTAATCATAGCTTCAATGTTTTTAGCCGCTTTACGCAATCCTTCTTCCTGACTTTCATCGATGGTTAAAGGATACACTCTGTTAGCTATAGACAGCTTTATTTTAAGCTTTTCTGACATTGATTTATGTTACATTAATCGGCAAGTTGAGCAATACAATGATCAATATCCCTAATTAATGCATTTATTTTAAGCTTAGTTTCTCTTTTATTTTCGTCACTACCTAATATTGAGTTTGCAATTTTAAGAGCTTCATATTTTTCTTCCCAAGTTGCTATTAGCAACTTTTGATTTTGAAGATTTTGTTCTGAAACCACTAATTCTTCTTTTAATTTTGAATTAGTTTGTTTTAAAACCTCTAGTTTGTGTAATATTTTGCTTATTTTATTTTCTAGAGAATCTACAATATCTTCAATACTACTCATTTACAAATTTCAATAGGTATCTCACAAAGTTAACATAGATTGCCATAAATTACAATTGTTTTTTAATAAAATTTTAAAATGAACAGTATGTGCTCAGTATCAATACAATGGCTTGAATTTTGTTTTATTCTTTGTGTATTCATGACAAATTAATAATTTAGCAACCATACTGAAGAGTTTTAAAAATCAATCTAAAATTCATTTAGTACAAAAACGTTTTTATGCGATTAACTCTTATCTCCCTAATCTTATTATATTCCATTTCTTATGCGCAAAATAGTTATCCTCAAGACTATTTTAGAGAGCCCTTGGAAATACCACTAATTCTTGCAGGAACCTTTGCCGAATTAAGATCCAATCATTTTCATTCCGGTCTAGACATAAAAACTCAAAATAGAACCGGTTTAAAAGTTATGGCAGCTGCAGATGGCTTTGTAAGCAGAATAAAAGTCTCTAATTATGGCTATGGAAAAGCTTTATACATAACACATCCTAATGGATATACAACTGTTTACGCACATTTACTTAATTACAATCCAGAAATTGAAGCGTATGTTAAAAAGCAACAATATAAAGAGGAGTCTTATGAAATTGAATTGTTTCCTGAAGCTGGACAGATAAAATATGAAAAAGGAGATATTGTTGCCTACAGTGGTAATTCGGGCGGTTCTGAAGCACCGCATCTTCACTTTGAAATTAGAGATAAAGAAGAACGTCCCATCAACCCTATGCTGTTTGGTATTGATATTAAAGATTCAGTAAAACCAATTGTGACTTCTTTATATGTGTATCCTATAGGGGACAGTTCTTATGTTAAGAAATCAAATAACAAGCAAAAATTACGATTAATCCCTCTTCAAAATGGTGATTATCTAGCTGAAAATATTGAAGCTTTTGGGAAAATTGGTTTTGGAATAAATACCTCTGACAGACAAGATTTGGCTGCAAATAATAACGGCGTTTTTAAGATAGAAACCTTTTTGAATGGCAATCAAAACTTTGAAATAGATTTTAAAAAATTCTCTTTTGATGAATCCTCTCATATTAACAGATTAATAGATTATGAGATGTTTAAGACACAAAAACAACGTGTGCAGAAACTTTTTGATGATAACAATCCATTGAGTTTATTTCAGTCTGTTTTGAATAATGGGTATGTTAATATTGCTAACAGTACCAACTCTGTTTACAAAATAAGAGTTACTGATTTTAAAAATAACGAAACTTGGATTACTGTAAATATAAAAGGTCAGAAAAGCGACGTCATTGAAACCATAAAACCCCAAACAACACCTTATTATATTTATGCCGACCAAACCACTACTTTAAAGGAAGGCAACGTTTCAGTTGATTTGTTTTCAAATACCTTCTATGAAAACTGCTACATTGATTTTAAGGTTTCAAATGATACTTTAAGCCTACATAAAGACATTATTCCCTTAAAAAAAAGTATAAAAATAAATTTTGATGTAAGCAAATACTCAGATCAGGATAAAAGTAAATTGTATATAGCAGAGCTGGTTGGTTACCGAAAATATCCTTCTTATTCCTATACTCGAAGAAATGACAATACACTTTATACCCTTACAAAAACATTGGGTACCTATGCCCTCACAACAGATAATACCAATCCCACCATCACTCCTGAGAATTTTAGGGATGGACAATGGATGAGCAATTTTAGATATTTAAAAATTAACATTCAAGATGATTTATCAGGTATTTCAAATTATAGGGCAACGGTTAATGGAAAATGGATTTTAATGGAATATGAATATAAAACCAAAACATTAACTTTTGATTTTAATGACGGCGTTATCACGGATACCAAAAATAATTTAAAAGTCATTGTAACAGATAATGTAGGAAATAGTGCTACTTTTGAAGCACTATTTTATAGAAAATAAAGCACACACATTTGAATACAAAATCATTAAATATCAATCTGCTTTTTTTACTAATGGTTTGTTTAGTGAATTCACAAACGGCCACTATAAAAGGGATTATATTGGATAATAATAATATCCCTATTTCAAATGTTAATATAAAAGCAGGAAATTCCGGAACTATCACAAATGACAATGGCTTTTATTTGTTAAAAATCAGTTCAAATCAAGATGTTCTTGTTGAATTTACCCATATCTCGCATAAAAAGATTGAAAGTACTTTTAATCTGAAAAATGGAGAAACCTATGAATTTAATCCAGTAATGAGTATTTCTGTTGAACAGATTGCTACGATAGTCATTTCAGGAAAAAGACAAAATGAGGTTAAAGGTGTTACGACTTTAAACCCGGAAACCATTAGAAAAATTCCTGGGGCTAATGCAGGTGTTGAAAATTTATTAATGACGCTTCCTGGAGTAAGTAACAATAACGAATTAAGCACCCAATATGCAGTAAGAGGTGGTAATTATGATGAAAACTTGGTTTATGTTAATGACATAGAAATTTACCGCCCTTTTTTAATACGTTCTGGACAACAAGAGGGTTTGAGTTTTGTAAACACGGATTTGGTTCAAAATGTCGACTTTTCTTCCGGTGGATTTCAAGCCAAATTTGGTGATAAATTATCTTCTGTTTTAGATATCACATACAAAAATCCTTACCAATTTGAAGCCAATGCTGATTTAAGTCTTTTAGGTGGTAGTGTTTCCGTTGAAGGTGTTAGTAAAGATTCAAAATTATCAGGAATCGTTGGATTACGCTATAGAGATAATAGTCTTTTGGTGAATGCTAAAGAAACAGAAACTAATTATGATCCGGTATTTGTTGACGTTCAAACTTATTTAACCTATAAATTCACAGATAAGTTTCATTTAAGTTTTTTAGGAAATGCTTCATTGAACAAATACAGTTATCAACCACAAACACGGCAAACAAATTTTGGAACCTTAACGGACCCACTAGCCCTGATAGTTTATTACCAAGGTCAGGAAAAAGATCAGTATGAAACTTTATTTGGAGCATTTAAAGGCACTTATTTTGCAAATGACAACCTTACGTTGCATTTAATTGCTTCAACATATCATACCACTGAAGAAGAATACTTTGATATTTTAGCGCAATATAATCTAGGACAGGTAAATGCCAATATTGGAGATGAAAATTTAGGTGAAGTAGAATTTAGTGAAGGTATTGGAGGACAATTAAATCACGGCAGAAATGATTTAGATGCGCTAATTACCAATATTGAGCACAAAGGATCCTATAATATTGACTCAAACAAAATAGAATGGTCCGTTAAATATACACATGAAGATATCCGTGATCGCCTGGTTGAATGGGAAGTGATAGATTCAGCAGGCTTTTCTGTAAACCCACCGAATCTAGACTATTTTAATGAACAACCCTATACGCCTTATGAAGGACCATTAGTTGCATACCAAAACGTAAGAGCAACCAATAATGCACAAATAAACAGATTGCAAGCCTATGGACAATGGAGTAAACGTGCAACACTGGGTTCTAGCGATGTTTGGTATAATGCTGGCGTTAGGGTTCACAATTGGTCGGTTTCAGGAGAAAACATTGAAGCATCTAATCAAACAGTATTTAGCCCTAGAGCTCAATTTGCTATTAAACCTTATTGGCAGAAAGATATGCTTTTTAGAATTGCTGCAGGGCTTTATTACCAACCGCCGTTTTATAGAGAATTACGTGATAAAACAGCCACTGTTCAACCTGACGTAAAAGCTCAACAATCTATTCATTTGGTATTAGGTAATGATTATAGTTTTAAAATGTGGGATAGGCCTTTTAAACTCACAACTGAAGCGTATTATAAAAACTTAAATGATGTCAATCCTTATACCTTGGAGAATGTGAGAATTCGCTATGCTGCTGCTAACAATGCAAAAGCTTATGCTTATGGATTAGACATGCGATTAAATGGTGAGTTTGTTCCTGGTACAGAGTCATGGTTTAGCTTCGGTTACTTAAAAACAGAAGAAAACATTGACAATAAAGGTTATATCGCCAGACCCACAGACCAAAGATTGAAATTTGCTGCCTTATTTCAGGATTATGTACCAAATATTCCGAGTATGAAAATGTATTTGAATTTGGTATACAATACAGGCCTGCCAGGTGGTTCGCCAAGTTATGCGGACCCTTATGAATATCAAAACAGATTACCAGCCTACAAGAGAGCAGATCTTGGTTTACTATTTGTACTTGTTGATGAAAAAAAACATTTTAAAAGCGGCTGGAAAAAACCTTTTAAAGAATTATCTTTTGGCATTGAAATATTCAACCTGTTTGATGTGCAAAACTCTATTACCAATACTTGGGTAAGAGATGTTTATAGCAAGCGTCAGTATGCCATTCCAAATTACTTAACGCCGAGGGTCTTTAACGTGAGGACAACAATGAAGTTTTAACCCTATCGTTTTTACCTCATTATAAAATTCATGCTTTGGGCAGTAATATCTGACGTCGAGGTGTTATTTTCAACCCAAACTTCTAAATAATCACTTGAATTAAGTTGCGTGACACCGCTTATTGAAATGGATCCCACATCTCCTGTAGAACCAGTCTTTCTAGTCTGTTTAGACTCTGGAAGTTTAACACCATTTTTGTAAATATAAAATGAAGTCACCTGATTAGTACCACTGCTTACTAAAGAAATTGATGCATTATAAGTAAAATAACGGCTTTTAGATCCTGAATAGGTAATTCTATTATTTGCAGGCGACGTTGTTCTAAACAGGTTTATTGCCGTTGTAGTACCTGCAACTTTTACTGCTGTATTTACTGCACTTAAAGTTGTAGCAGTGGATGTAGTGACATAAACATTACCCGCAGCTACACCATCTCTTTCTGAAGCTAACCCAGGGCACTCCACATACCACTCTTTGCTAAATTTATACCCTGAATAGGAACCAACAGTATACCCATTAACAAAAGTTCCAGCTCCTGTAAAAGGCGTGGCATTTATATTACCGGAAGTAACCGTGGGGTTTGAACTCACGTTTATACCGGTTGCACCAGCAGGTACCGTACAAAAACCACTTATTTTTTCTATTAAACCAAATGTCCCAGCGTAGGTTTCGAAAGTACCTGCATTAGTACTAAACCATGCCAAATTACTTAATAAAAGGTTGCCGCCGTTACCATTAAAAATAACTCCATTGGTGTTACTAACGAATTGTATAATATTCATAAAAACTATCCCAAAATTAGAAATTGTACCTACACTGGTAGAATTAGCAATAATAGTATTTTGAACTATTAAAGTTTCGGCAAGACTTGCCGCTGTTATATTGAAAACATTTACTCCTGTTGAGATAAGCGTTAAATTTCTTATACTTCCCCCAGTAGTTCCAGAAA
>JAHENA010000159.1 GCA_024643405.1 Flavobacteriales bacterium
TCTTCATAATATTGCCATTGTTCTTTTTTCTTGATAGCAGCTTCAATAGCCTTAAAGTCGTTAATTAAAATTTTCTTATCCATTCCAAATAAATCCTTAATCATCTGGTATTTTTCGGTCAAATAGTCTACAGGCGATGATTCCAGTTTTAAAATGGATTCGTTGTATTCTTTTTTAGTAATGGGCTGAAACACAAAAAAGATACTTTCCAATGCTTTAGGTATGGCATGTGCAGGGAGTGTATAATGCGAAGGCCCTTCAAAATTATCGAAATTATAGAGCAGGTTTTTATTATCTAAACTTGTAAGATTCTTGTTTAAGTTTTCTGAACCTTCTTTTATACTGGGCACATCGTTACTTGATGTTGCCAGATAATAAAAAATCTTGGTTTGAATTGATTTAAATCTATCGGTAAGATATTCACTGGTTTTTGGGGCCAAATTTGGACTTATACAGATGTAAGCCTGAAAAAGGGGAACATCTTTCAACAAATAATAATTGATAAAATTTGCGGTTTCGCCATGACCGACAGCCACCCTGAAATTTTCGGTTTTAAAACTATTGTTTATGTATGGAATGAGTTCCATCCCTATAAATTCAAAAAAAGCGGCTCCTTTTTCAATAGGCAAAGAGTTTTGTTCAGAATACATAGTGTCATCGTATCGCTGATCTTCTTGTTTGATTCCCACAATTATAGCTTCGGGCATATCTTCCCAATAGGAAAAGTAATCGACATTCCCTGACACAGCTTCATACAGATAATCTCCATCAAAAACTATAATAAGAGGATACCTTTTGGAATCGTCTTTATCATAGCCCCTAGGCAAAAGTATTTTTAATTGTCGATCTTCATTTAGTTTATTGGAATGAAAATTTTCATAAATGGTTTGGGAGTAGGTAGAGTTTGTAATAAATAACAATACAAAACATAATAAGATTTTGTTCATAGCTGGTAGATTTAAAATTGTTATGGCAAGGTAAAAAATTATTTCCTTCTATTATAAATAGGTAAATAAATTAAGGACAATCCTCCTAAAATAATTATCATTAAGGTTTGTGATGACCACATAATCCAGCCAAAAGCAATACTTGGCTCTTTTGCTATTGAAAACATAGAAAATGCAATATAAACGGCCACTGGATACGAACCAATACCTCCATTTGTTGCCGCAATACTAAAACTTGCTGAAATAAACCCAATTAAGATGGCCGTTAAAGGCAAATTTGTAGTTTCTTCAAGAGAAAAAGTTGTTATATAAAACATGAGAATGTACATAGCCCAAATGAAAAAGGTATGGAAAATAAATGCCCATTTTTTTTTCATTTTAAAAATGCTCATTGCCCCTTCAATCAATCCACTAACAAAGGTTTTAATTTTTACAGCAAATTTTGATTTGCTGCGTTTAATAACTATCAAAAAGAGAACTGCAACCAATATTAAAATGGCACTGCCTATCACTAATTTTAATGGATGAAATCGTGCAGAAAAGAATTCGTATATAAATTCAAATTCTAAGAATAAAGTGATTATAATAATAATTACCATCATCAACATATCTGCAATTCGTTCGGCAACGATGGTTCCAAAACCTTTTTCAAAAGGAACGCCTTCATAGTTAGTTAAAATAGATCCTCTAATAATTTCACCTGCTCTGGGTATGGTATAATTGACCAAATAAGCAGCAAAAACTGCCATGATGCTATTTGACATTCTTAAAGAATAACCCATGGGTTCTATCATAAATTTCCAACGATAAGCACGTGATAAATGACTAAACAATCCAAAAATCAATCCTAATAAAATGTAAATGTAATTGGCGTCTTTAAAATACTGCAGCAATTCTTGAAATGAAATTTTGGATAAGGAATACCATACTAAAATGATTCCCAATACTAAGGGTAAAGCTATTTTTAGAGTGGTCCTAATTTTTTTGTTCAAAATCTCTGTTTTAATAAGTTGACTTAATTTATTTTGTAATTCTAATAGTGTTTATACAAAAAAAATAACTTGATGGCATTGCAACAGGAAAAGTGTCTGTAAAAGTAATTAATTTAAAGCGATATTGTCAATAAGTCTTATGTCATCTGCATAAACGGCAATAAAAGCTCTATAAGATTTATCCTTGGATTTTCGCTTAAAGGATTTAAGTGTATTGGTTTCGGCAATTGTAAAATATTCCAAACTTAAAAGTTTGTGTTTTGCAAATTGCTTTTCAACCCATTTCTCAACTTTATTAGCACTTTTTGTTTCAAATTGCACTTTGGCTTTCTTTAGTATCTTATAAATAAATGGAGCTGCTTTTCTGTATTCTGGTTTTAAGCGCATATTTCGTGAACTCATAGCCAAACCATCTTTTTCTCTATAAATTCCGCATCCTTTAACATAAACTGGAAGGTCATATTTTACAACCAGTTTTTTAATAATCATCAATTGCTGAAAGTCTTTCTCTCCAAAATAGGCGATATCGGGTTTTACAATTTCAAACAAGCGTTTTACTACCGTACCAACACCGTTAAAATGCCCTAACCTATACCTTCCTTCCATAGGTACTTCCAAACCGTCAAAATCAAAATGTACTGCATTTATATTATCGCCATAAACATCTTCAACATTTGGAGCATAAATAATAATATTGTCTTTGCATACAGAGTTTAACATCTCGATATCAACATCTAATGTTCTTGGATATTTGTCAAGATCTTCCTTATTGTCAAATTGAGTTGGATTTACAAAGACACTTACAAAAACCTTATCATTTTCTTTCAAGGCTTTTTTAATTAAAGACAAATGCCCATGGTGTAATGCACCCATTGTTGGGACAAGCCCAATGGTTAGGTTTTGAGATTTTAAGTTCTCAGTAATTTGATTTAAGTCGCTTTTTTTCTGATAAATATTCACGTTATAACAAAAGTTTAACAGCCCGTAAACTTAATATTTTACTAGCAATCTGCATAAATTTTTGTAATTTTGCATGTTTTTTAATTATAATTTTCCAAACGAGCTGATTTATGAAAGATAAGAGAATATTGTATGTGTCCTCTGAAGTTGTACCATATTTACCTGAAACAGAGATTTCTTCAATGTCATTTGAAGCTCCAAAAATGGTAAACAAACAGGGAGGTCAAATAAGAATATTCATGCCTCGGTATGGAAACATCAATGAAAGAAGACACCAACTTCATGAAGTTATTAGGTTATCGGGTATTAATCTAGTGATAAATGATCTGGATATGCCTTTAATTATTAAAGTGGCTTCAATACCCAAAGAGCGAATTCAGGTTTACTTTATTGACAATGAAGATTATTTTAAAAGAAAAGCCACGCTTACTGATGAAGACGGCAAACTTTTTAGCGATAATGACGAACGTGCAATTTTTTTCGCTAAGGGTGTAATAGAAACCGTTAAAAAACTAAACTGGTCACCAGATATTATTCATGTTAATGGATGGCTTGCATCCTTATTGCCCTTGTACTTAAAAGAATTCTATAAAAACGAACCTCTTTTTACAGAAAGTAAAATTGTGACTTCTGTATACAATCAAAGCTTTGACAATACGTTAGATAAAAACATGATCAATAAAGTAAGGTTTGACAACATTAATGAAGATGCCATTAACCATCTTGAGAAACCATCCTATATAAATCTCATGAAAGTGGCAATTGATTATTCCGATGCTTTGATAAAAGGGTCAGAAGAAATTCCAAAAGAATTGGATGACTATCTAAAAAACTCAAACAAGCCTGTTTTAGAATATTATTCACTTGATGAATTTTCAGAACCTTACTTAGACTTTTACACTACCAAAGTATTAAACTAGACATACACTTAATGAAAAATAA
>JAHENA010000009.1 GCA_024643405.1 Flavobacteriales bacterium
GTAGCGGGAACTGGACTCGAACCAGTGACCTTCGGGTTATGAGCCCGACGAGCTACCTACTGCTCTATCCCGCGATATCATATCAAAATAATTTACTTAGCTTTTAACTCTCGGTTCATAATGCCGACCAAATCATTTCGGACTGCAAATATACAATCCTTTTTAATTTTAGCAAGTATTATAATAAAAATATTATTGCTCTATGCTATTTGCTTCAAAATAGGTTATATCTGAATTTCTAAACCCAATATTTAACTCTATAGGGTTACAACACACCTCACAATCTTCAATATATTTCTGTTCAGAAATAGAATCATCTAGCAACATAGAGATGTTTTCCCAACAATAAGGACATATAAAAAAATGTTCAACCATACATACCTATGAATACAAAAAAATAGGTAACATATTGTATATGTTACCTATTAAAATTAAAATTTCACTTAATTCAAAAAACTATTCTTTTTCTACATCCATTGTGGCAGTAGCACTTTGTATTTGTTGCAGCTGAATTAAACTTGGTGGATTTTTACCAGAAATACTTATATATTCTTCATTTAATTTATTATCACTTACCATAAGCGTATTTAGTTTAATTAAACTCATTAACGCCAAAGGTAAATCACCAGTTAATCCATTATTTGATAATATTAATTCTTCCAAATTTTTTAATTGAGCAATTTCTTCTGGTATCTCTCCTTCTAATTTATTATCCATTAAACTTAATTTCTTTAATTGAGATAATGAATAAATTTTATTTGGAATAACTCCCGTTAAAAAATTACTTCCTAATAAAAGTTCCTTTAAATTAGTTAATTCCATGAGACTCGCTGGAATTTCTCCAGAGAATTGATTGCTATATAATTTTAAATATTCTAATTTTTTTAATTCCCCTAATTCATTAGGAATATTACCTTCAAAATTATTCATAAATAATTCTAAAGAAGTTAATTCTTTTAAATTACTCAATGAAGTCGGCAACTTTCCTTTTAATTTATTAAAACCTAAGTTTATTTTTCTAAGGTTTACTAAATTTCCAATCTCTTGTGGCAAGTTCCCTTCAAGATTATTAAATTGTAGATTTAATTCTACAATTTGATTGCGTTCTATCTTAACGCCATACCAAGAATCTTCTGAGGCATTTATATCCCATGTTGCATTCCAACTTTTTCCATTAGTTGAATTGTATAAAGCAATTAGTGCTTCCTTTTCTTTAGGTGATACGTTAGCAAAGGAGAATGCTGATACTAAAAAAAGTGCTATTAGGTAGTTAGTTATTTTCATGTCGAATAAATTTGGGATGAATTCTGTAACGAATGTACCCAAAAACAGGATTAAAAACTATTTTATTCGATGTAATGCATTTTTTTTTAACATTTACAATTCGACGAACTGCTTTACCTAATTGGAGTCAATAACTTATTATTTGAATACCTGTATTTTAATTCAATCAAAAATCAACATTTAAAAGCTCTCCACTTATTTGAAGTAATTGTAATTCAGCTAACTTAGCTTGATATTTTGCAATATTTCTACTCAATTCGGCATTACGCAAATTAAGCTGCGCTTGTCTGAATTCAATTGAATTTACCTGACCTAATTTAAATTTTTCTTCTGTTCTGTCGAAGTTGTTTTGAGAGGTAGCTATATTATCTTCTCTTATTTTATAAATATTGAGTTTATTCTGATAATCATCCCAAGTATTATTAAAGTCCCGTTCAAGATTAACCAGTAATTGTTCCTTTTGTAGTTGCTGATTTTCCAAATTAATTTTGGCATTTTTAACTCTTGTAATGGTATTGCCGCCATCAAATAAATTCCATGATAAATTCAAACCGCCAGACACTCCTGTATTGGTTGATACTGCTAAGAAGGACGCAGCATTATTATTATTTTTATTCCAGCCATAACTTCCATTTAAACCAATCGTTGGTAAATACGCTGATTTTCCAGATTTGATATCATATCCGCTAATCATAATACTCTTTTCAATTTGCAAAAGAGCAATATTTCTTGTTTTTGCCTTTTCAAAAAGAACTTCTTTGTTATAAAGAACCTCAAATTTAATATTGGTATCAACATCAAAATCAAAATCTAAAATATTACCAAAAACAACATTTAAATCACGTTTAGAGTTTTTTAATTCCTGTTTAGAATTAATCAAATTAATACTATCATTGTTAATATCAACCTCCGCATTCAATACCGCCAATTTAGTACTCTGACCATAACTAAACTGATATTCAGCACGACGCAATCTATCATTTGAAATAGCTAGGGTTTGGCTTAATGCTACGCCATTTTCTGTAATTTGGGCCACATTATAATAAATAGTAAATAATTGAAAAACCGTATTTTCAATAGTTTCTCTGGCCTGAAGTTCACTTAACTGATACCGCTCCTGAAGTTGTTTGTAATCATAGCTTCTACCCAGACCATCAAATAAAACATAGTTTAGATTAACCGAAGCGTTATAACGGGAACTTTCAGCACCATTTAAAATGGTAATGTTCCCATTTGAAAACTCTGCTTCAGTATTATCAATGTTATAGGTAGCTCCAGCATTTCCAGTAACTGTAGGTAAAAACCCAGAATTTAAAATACTGGCATTATTTTTAGCAACTTCTAATTGATTATTAGCCAGTTTAATGCCGTAATTATTCTCTAAAGCCAATGAAACAGCTTCAGTTGGTGTTAATATTTGTTGTTGGGCAATGACATTTGAAACAACTAATATTAAGCTAAAAAAGATAAATCTATTCTTCATTTACTTCAATTTGTTCTTTTATAGCCCTTTCAACTTCTTCCTTAGTTACCACATTTCCTGTCGCTAACCATTTTATATTCTTTTTTATACTATTACTAAAGGATAAAAATAACGGTAACAACAGTAATGTTAATATAGTAGCATATGCAATACCAAAAGAAATTGAAATTGCCATTGGTTTTAAAAATTGCGCTTGTCGACTTTTTTCTAATAGCAGAGGAGCCAAACCAGCGATAGTGGTTAATGAGGTCAAAAATATAGCTCTAAAACGCGATCTACCGGCGTCTAAAAGTGCCTCTTCAAACTTCATTCCTTCTTTCAGATTAGAGTTAAATTTCCCAATTAAAACCAAGCCATCATTTACCATAATACCTATTAATGCTATAATTCCTAATAAGGATAATATGTTTACTGGAAACCCTAATAACCAATGGCCCCATGCTACAGCTGTTAAACTGAACGGTACCAACAACAATAGCAAGATTGGTTGACTGTAACTTCTAAATGTAAAAGCTATGGTGATATATATAAGTAATAAAATAACCCCTCCTGCACTTTTTAAAGATTTAGACAATTTGGAAGCTTCTCTATTCTGGCCTTCAAATGAGGCTGAAATAGTTGGATATTTTGATTGAATTTCAGGAATTATATCAGATTTAATGTTATCCAAAATATCGGTTGCACTAGAACTCGGGTTTTTTAAATCTGCCGTAACCTGAATTTCTCTTTGCCCTTCTAAATGGTTAATGGCCACATCGCCTCTTTCTATAGTATAAACTGCAATATCTTTTAAAGTTACACGCTGTCCTGACGGCGTCACAATGCGCATATTATCTAGATTATTGATAGATTCTCTATTATTTCTGTCATATCTTACCCATACTCTAATTTCATCCTGACCTCTTTGAAAACGTTGGGCCTGAACTCCAAAAAATCCCGAACGCACTTGGCTCATTATCGTTCTCAAATCTAAACCTAGCAAGTAAGCATTTTCCTTTAATTCCAATCTAATTTCTTTAATTCCTGCAGGATCATTATCAGCAACATCCTTTAACAACGGATTACTTTCTAATGCCGTTTTTAACTCTGATTTTGCAGCTTTCAGTTCAGATATATTATTACTTAATAAGGAAATTGAAACTGGGTTTCCTCCAAAATTACCACCTGAACCAAAAATTAATCGTTCTGCCCCAATAACCGGACCTACTAAATCTCTTAACCTATTAGCCACGAGAGATGAACTTATAGCATCCGGACGTTCTTCTCCAGGTAATAAATTTATTTGTAGTCTAGCACTAGAACTACTATTCAAAGTTAAAATGGTATTTTCAAAAAGTTTCTTGCCTGTTCCATTTAAATATTCTTCCGTTAATTCATTATTCACAATAAAAGACTTTTCTTCAATCATTGAAATAATAGAATCCGTTACCTTTACATTAGTGCCATTAGGCATGTTTAATTCAATAGAAACCGTATCACTTGCAACACTAGGAAATAAGGTCACCCCGATAATACCTCCTCCAATGGCTCCAAAAGTTAAAATTAATAATGCAATAAAAATTCCTAAGGAAAGTATCTTGAATTCTAGGATAAAATGAAGTATTGGGCTATAAAGTCTATCCCTTAAAACCAGCATCATTTTGTCGCCAATTTTATTTATTTCCCTCATTTTGGAAAAAAACTGCTTTATTTTTGAAGGATGCTTTTCTTTTTCAATCTTATGTAAGGCTTTCGAATGCGCCAAATGGGCCGGAAGAATCAAAAGAGCTTCTATTAATGAAACCGTAAGGGTCAGCATCACTATAATGGACACTTCACTAAAAAATTCTCCAATTCTGCTATCTAAAAACAAAAACAATGAAAAGGCAAGAAGCGTTGTAATAATAGCCGAAACCACAGGAGGTATTACCTCCATTGTGCCATCTATGGCCGCTTGAATAGGTGTTTTCCCTTTTTCGTAATGCTGATAAATATTTTCACCAATTACAATACCATCATCTACCAAAATACCTATAACGATAATCATTCCAAACAGCGACAAAACGTTGATGGTGACATCAAATTGTCCTGCAAAAATAAACATCCCCAGAAAAGACAATGGTAAGCCAAAAGCCACCCAAAAGGCCACACGCGTATTTAAAAATAGTGATAAGAACCCCAATACTAAAAGCATTCCTATAATGGCATTTTCAGTAAGTAGTTTAGTCCGTTGATTTAAGGTTATTGACAAGTCTCTAACCACATCTAAATGCACATTATTAAACTTTTGATTATAGTCTTCAATGTATTGTTTTACTTTATCAGCAGATGAAATAAGGTCTTCGTTATTCGTACTTGTAATGGAAATATTTACAGAAAGTTGCTTATTGAAATACGTAGCGTTTGGTGTTTCTGCAAAACGGTCCCTAATAACTGCAACATCTTTCAATCTTATGGTTTTACCATCATTTGTGGCTCTAATAATAATATTTGATAGCTCATCCCCATAATAGTTACGGTTATTAGCTCTTATTAAGTATTCTTCAGTATCTGTTTTAATGTTCCCACCGGTAACCAGAATATTGGAGGCACTCACCGCTTGTGCCACTTCATTAAAAGTTAAATTATAAGCCAATAAACTTATCTCATTAACTGCAATCTCAATTTCTTCTTCTGGGTAGCCAGATGTTTCCACTTGTGAGATACCATCAATAGTCCTCAGGTCATTTTCAATTTGCCTAGCTATTTGCTTTAATGTTGCTAACGGAATGTCTTTCCCACTTACGGCAAATGAAATCGTTTCCCTTACTTCTTCTCGTTTAGCAACAATTAAAGGTTCCATTCCAGTTGGAAATGAGGGTACTCTATCCACGGCATTTTTAACCTCCAAAAGCATGAAATCGATGTTTTCTCCTTTTTGGATTTCAACGGTAATAGTTCCACTATTTTCTCTTGAAACAGAAGTCACCCTGTCTACACCTTTTAATCCTTTAAGGTTATCCTCAATTTGAAGTACAATACCTTCTTCAATTTCCTGTGGAGAAGCCCCAGGATACGTAATACTGATATTAATTATTTTAGAATCTGTTAACGGGAAAAAAGATGATTTTAAGGATAATAACCCAATAATACCAAAAGAGAAAAAAGCAATGATAAAAATGTTGACTGCAACATGATATTTAATAAAATACGTGATTAGTTTTCTCATATATTACTGCTTAGCACTAGTGTCAAAAGGTTTTACCATCATACCAACATAAGCACCTGGAACGGGACGTTTAAGAATTATAGTTCCGTTTGGTACCTCTTTTAAGACGACTTTAGTATCTGAAAAATATACTGGCTTTACAGGAATTGCATTTAACAATCCATTTGTCATCACAAATATTTGATTATCTTCAAGCAATAAATTTCTATCAATTTCAATAGCATCCTCAACCGTTTCGCCTTTTATATTTGATTCCAAGTACAACCCTTCTTTTAAGGTCGGATCCTTTACATCAATATAAGCGGTAATAGTTTGTGTTGCTTGATCTATACTACCATTAACTCTTGAAATTTTTCCAACATAAGAGCTTGTTTTATCTAAATTATTGAGTTGAACTTCCTCTCCAACCTTTAACAAACTGGCAAATGATTTACTGATTGCCACTTCCATTTCATATTCTGACGGATCAATAAACTCTCCTAATTTCTGACCATTTCTTATAAAGGTGCCTTCTGTTACTAAGGCTTCAGTTAATATACCATTAAAAGGGGCTCTTATTGTATATTTAGCTAAACGTTGCTCTAAGTTTTTTAAATTATAATAACTAGAAACTATGCCGCGGCCAGTGATAAAATAATTTTCTTTTTCAGAAGACATTTCAGGTAATTTAGGCGCTGATTTACTCAAATCAAAGCCATTAAGATAATTCTGCCATTTTTGATATATTTCAGGAAAATCCAATCTTAAATCAGGCATTATAGCAGCAATAGCATTATATAAATTACTTTTTGCAGATTGCACGGTGGCATAATATTCAGAGGCATCAAGATTAATTAATGATTGCCCCGAACTATACTTTTGTCCAGGTTTGAAAAGCACATTGCTTGTTTTGAAAATACCCTGAACTTCAGAATAAATCTCAACACGACGTTTGGCTACTAAACTGCCATTTCCAGGAATTTCAATTTGAATTTGACCATTTTTAACCGTATCTATAAATACTGTTTTAACAACTTTCTCTAGAACAGGTTTTGGTTTATTTTTACTAGCTATCAGTGATTTAGCAAAAAAAATGGAGCCAATAATCACTAACACTCCAACAACTGAAAGTAAAATTTTACGCATAATAATATGGTTATTTTAATAAGACTGCAAATTTATTGCTTAGTTTAATTTAATATGTTAATAAAACTATAAACTATTATTGATCAACAGATTCTATTTCCAGTTGAATATTCTCCCATTTTTGCATTAAATCTTTCAGAGAATTTTTCTTTTTTTGGTAATTATCAAAAAAATGCGGTTTTGCAGTTACTTCTTCATAATTAATTTCAAGTGAAAAATCGATTTCTTTAATTTCCTTTTCAAGCTGACTTATTTGAGCTTCCACATTACTTAACTTGTTATTTAGAGACTTCAATTTCTTTTGGTCCTCATAAGATTGTTGCTTTTTTTCTTTAGGCACTTCCTTGACAACATTCCTTTTTTCTACTTCTCTTAAGTTTAATACATTTCGTTGTTGTAAATAAAAATCAATATCTCCTAAATATTCTTTTAGTTTATGATCTTTAAATTCATAGACCTTATTGGTGAGACCCTGAAGAAAATCCCTGTCATGTGATACCAAGATTAAAGTCCCTTCAAATTTAATTAATGCTTCTTTTAAGACTTTTTTTGATTTGATATCTAAATGGTTAGTAGGCTCATCCATAATTAGCACATTAAATGGCTGAAGTAATAATTTAGCCAGTGCCAAACGGTTGCGCTCACCTCCAGAAAGGACACGTACATATTTTTCAACTTCATCCCCTCTAAACAAGAATGAGCCCAAAATATCCCTTACTTTACTTCTGTTGGTTTCATTGGCGGCATCAATCATAGTATCCAACACCGTTTTATTACCATCTAAATACTCTGCCTGGTTTTGAGCAAAATAGCCTATTTGAACATTATGCCCTAATTTTAAATGACCATCAAATTTTATATCCCCTACCATAATTTTAGCAAGGGTTGATTTTCCCTGACCATTTTGTCCAACAAAGGCTGTCTTACTGTCCCGTTCTATAACAATGTCAATATGCTTTAATACCTGATTACTACCATAACTTTTGGAAATATTATGAGCCTCAATTACAACTTTCCCTGGTGTTACAGACACAGGAAATTTAAGAGTCATGACACTATTATCATCTTCATCAACCTCAATTCTGTCAATCCTGTCAAGTTTCTTTATAAGTGATTGTGCCATGGTTGCCTTTGAGGCTTTAGCACGAAACTTTTCAATTAGTTTTTCAGTTTGTTCAATCTGCTTTTGCTGATTTTTTTGTGAGGCTAATTGCTGAACTTTTATTTCTTCACGGAGTACTAAATATTTTGAATATGGCTTTGGATAATCATAAATTCTACCTAAAGAAATTTCAATCGTTCTGTTGGTGACATTATCTAAAAACATTTTATCATGTGAAACAATTACGACTGCTCCAGGGTAATTTCTTAAAAATCCTTCTAACCAAATTATAGATTCAATATCCAAATGGTTCGTTGGCTCATCTAATAACAAAATATCATTACTTTGTAAAAGAAGTTTGGCTAATTCAATTCTCATGCGCCATCCACCTGAAAAAGTTTCGGTCAGCTTTTCAAAATCCTTTCTCTGAAAACCTAAGCCTTGAAGAATTTTCTCTGTTTCACCCTGATAATTATAACCTCCCAAGATTTCATACTGATGATGATATTCATTGACATCTACCATCAATTGATGATAAGCTTCACTTTCATAATCAGTACGTTCTGCCAATTGATGATTGATGTCATCTACTTTGGCTTCAATGTCTTTTATTTCAGTAAAAGCTTCATAGGCTTCTTCTAGCACCGTTTTTCCATGATCAAAATCAATATCTTGTTTTAAAAACCCGATTTTTAGTTCCTTATCTGTAGCTATTTGACCAGAATCCGGCTCCATCTCTCGTGATAATATCTTAAGCATGGTTGATTTTCCGGCGCCATTTTTACCAATTAAACCTACTCTATCGCCATTATCTAACTTAAAGGTAATATCTTCAAAAAGATAATCTCCTTGAAATGAAATTGATAAATTGTGAATGTTCATCATAGAAATGTAACTTATATTACAAAGGCTAATTTTTTTAAACTTATTTTTACCTTGTAAATGCGCATGCAAAAATACATTAATTTATATGTTAAAAAAAGGAACCTCATTATATAGCATATTAACAGGTAAATGCCCAAAATGTCATGAAGAATCCATGTATACTTATAAGAATGCCTATAATTTGGAGAATACATTAAAAATAAATGAGCATTGTTCAAAATGCAAAACCAAATATCGTTTAGAACCTTCCTTTTTTTATGGAGCTATGTATGTTAGTTACGCTGTAGGAATAGCATTTGCCGTTGCCGCTTATGTCATTACTAATCTTGTTTTTCGGGCCAATTTACAAAATACCTTTATTGCAATTGTAATCACTTTAATTGTATTTATGCCAATAATCATGAGGCTTTCAAGAAACATTTGGATCAACTTTTTTATACATTACGATAAAACAGCCATCAAAAAATAAGTTCAATCACGTATTATTGAAATCGTTTACTATCAATTTCATTATCCAATGGCGCTCCAAACTCAATATGATTAAATAAGTGCTTTGCTATATAAGGTCCAATTATAACACCCCTTGTCCCCAGCCCGTTTAGTACAAACATATTTTTATGAACAGGATGTTGACCAACTAATGGTCGCCTGTCTTTTACAGTAGGTCTAATACCCGCCACCTGTTCAATGACTTTAAAAGAACAGGTAATCATGGTATTCAGTTTCGTTAAAAGTTCTTCTTTTGCTTTTAAAGTAATTTCATGTGTTCTCTCTTCCCAATGATAAGTGGCGCCCACAATATAATTGTCATGACCAATAGGAATTAAGAATACAGGACCTTTTAAAACAAAATCTATTTTCAAATTCGGAGCATAAATGGTTAATAATTCACCTTTAGTTCCCAATAGCGGTAAGTCCTCAAAAAACGGATTTTTATTAATTCCAAAACCTTCTGTAAATACAATGTTTTTAGCTTGAATATCCCCGTATTTCAGTCCGTCATTGGTTATTACAAGTTCATCATATTTAAATGTAGCTTCAAAAAATAGATGCTTTTTTAACAGAAACTTCTTATAAGTTTCCATTAATACCTTTACGTCAATTCTCCCCGTTTGAAGCACCTCGCCAAAACCAAAAGGTGCGTTTATATTTTTATTGGTATTTTTAATTAAATGAACCGAAAGATATTCAGAAAGATTTGGCCTATCCGAAGCTGTAAACCAATCGTTTTGTTCTTCTAAAGAAGAAAATTTGCGAAGTACTGGAATTTTATAGTCCAGTTTTACATCAAATTCCCGTTCAAAGCTATAATACATTTGTAAAGCAACTTCTAATTGTTCTTTGCTTTTCCAAACTGGTGTAAAACGCTTTAAAACTACAGGATTATACAATCCGCCAGCGACGGTTGATGATTGCTGCGAATGGTCATCAAATACAACAAATGTTTTATGATGAACTCTGAGTTGTTCACAGAAACTTATACCCGCTATACCGCTACCTATGACTATAAAATCTACTTGCATTGTAAATGCGAAGATACATAGATTATTATTTTACATTAACAAAAAAACCGCTCAATTATTTAACTGAGCGGTTTTAAATATTTAATACTTTATGAGGTTAATAGGTCCACATATCAAGCTCAAAATCTCTAATTTTGTCTTTAATTCTATCAGATTCTAACAACTGCATCAAAGAATTTTGCGCCACATATTCTGTAATTGCTCTATCTCCTTGCACGTTTTCTTCTTTATAGATGTAACCGTGGAAACGTCTTGCATTTAATATATGATCAAAAGAGAATGGCATATTACTGTTTTCGTTATTAAAGGCCTTCGCTTCGTGTAAAACATTTCTTGCATCTGGGAAAAATACCCAAAATAAAGGCACTAAATCTGGAGTCTCTTGATCAATAGTATTTACGTCTGGAGCAACAGGTGCTATTCCAAGCAGTCTGTATTTCATTTCTGCCTGACGTTTATCAAAATACCACAAACCTTTAATTCTATACTCCTTAATATCAGCTGCCGTAATATCTCTTCTGTTGATATATTCAGCAGATAATTCTTCGCCCGCATTGATTTGTTCTATACCTAACTCGGTTGTATCAATCCTAACTAAAGCAGATTGAATATCCTTTAAAGTTCGCTTTCCAGTAAAATAAGAATCATCGTAAATGTTTTCTATATTACCATTTTTAATGTTCTTAATAAGTACATCATATAATGACCGTCTGTTGCTCCCTATATTATTAGTATCGATAGGGTAATATAACGGAAAGTTAGAGCGCTCATCAAGAACAACTTTTTCCCAGGTCATTTTTGCAAAAAGAATATCTCTATCATCAACGTATCCATATTCTAATGGTTTATCATTGTCAATAGCCTTTTGTTCATCTGTCCTAACACCGATTTCCTGTGGGCTTTTCGCATTAAGAATATTTGCCTGAGCAAATGCACCTGATACTGTAAAGACAGTTGTAACGGTTAATAAAAAACTTTTCAATTTCATCTGTTATACATTTTAATTTATTAGAACCTCTAGTTCAGTTCTAGTTTGTAAGCTCAATAAATACTGGTGATACTTTTTTAAGTATTACACTCACACCATCTGCCTTAGCTTCAATGTCGAATATTTGAACACCATCGCCGCGTTTAGCTTTACTCAACGCTTGTTTTGCTCTAGTATCCAACTTATTACCATTGACATCAATAGTAGGTTGTCCTGGAACTTTAAATTTAAATCCAGTGACACGTAAAGGTAACTCGAAATCAAAATCATCAAACTTCGCTCCGATGGTTGATATTTCAAGACTATTACGTTGCATGTTTAAGGATCCATCTTCACCTCTCACAGTTCCAGTTGGCTTAGGTAAGTCTTTAATTCTAAAAACAGCCTTATCACTTACAGTTTGACCATCAGGTAATTTACCATTTACATTAATGGTAACTTCTCTTCCTTTAACAAGAGTCGCATCCATAACATATTTACTTCCAGAAGCTCGACTTAATCCTTGACCACTTGCATTCACGTTATTATCAGAAACTCCGGCGAATGAAATTGTCATTGGGTTTTTAACACCACGATAAACCACATTCATTTTATCGGCTGAAATAGTAGCTGCATTAGGTTTTGGAACGGTTGCAAAAGATTGATTTACAGCAACTGGCTTTTCTTCTCCATTTTCTATAAAGATTAATTGTCCACCAATTTTATGTTCTCCTGCAGCACCAGCACTTACTTTAAGCTTCACCTTACCGTCTTCAATAGTATATTCTTTTTCAGAAAGTTTTCTTCCATCTAAAGTCAATTCTACTCTGTTTGGTTTCGTTGAATTATCTTTTCTTCCTAAAACAATTTGCCCATCAAACTGCTCACCATTAAAATAAGCTGATTTTGAAGTTTCTAACAAAGTGGTATAGTTAGTCATAGATACCTCACTAGTAAGAGTTCCTTTTAACATGGTAGCCATTACTTCAGATTCGGTAGTTTTGATATCCGACTGAAGTTGAGTCATTTTGGTCAAAGATGCAACTAAAGGAAAACCTTTAAAATTATGATCTAACCATTTAACTTTACCTGCTCCACGTTTTACGTCGTCTGTAGCAAATTTTGTATTAACATCTTTAATTACTGCATCCATGCCTTCTTGGTTTTCTAAAACTTTAGAAACGCCATCTCTGAAAGTTGCAATTTGATTTAAAAATTCTTGTCCGTCAGGCTTAATGATGTCTCCTTTGAAAAAATGCTCATCAAGGTAATCCCCTTTGTCCATTATTTCATATTCTGTTGGGTCATCAATTTTTGCAGTCATTTTAGATTTCAATTCTTCCAAATAGGCGTTAAAATTAGCCGCCAATTCTTTTATCTGACTTGCCTGAGCCTTTAACGGCTCATATTTAGCTGGTTGTTCACTAGCTTTTTGTTCTAATCCGGCCATAAATGTTGCATTGCGTTCAGATGCAGCTTCATTAGACTCGGTTAGCTTTTCGTTCATTAATCCAAATGCTGAAAGCACTTCTTTTGACATATTTAATGCTAGCATCGCTATAAATATCAAATACATCAAGTTAATCATTTTCTGTCTAGGTGATAAATTTCCTCCTGCCATTTCTAATTAGGTTTTTTGGTTAATTATTAAAATTTGGGTAAAAAAACCATTATTAGTTTTTATTCATTGCAGAAAGCATTCCGCCATACACACCATTTAGTGATGATAAATTAGATGCTAATGATTGCATTTGTTCTTTCAGTTTACCTGCATTTTCAATCGACTCTTCATTGATAGTAGCTTGACGATTGATGCTTTCTAACTGAACCTTATATAAACTGTTTAAAGATTCCATTTGAGCAGCAGCTAAAGATAACTCTTCACCATACTTTCTTGTGGCTTCAATAGAATTGACAGCCGGAGCCATGCTCTTAGCAGCACCTTCAAAGTTTTTAATGCTGTCTCCTAAACTTGCCATTAATTCGCCATCTATTTTAGCGTCCTTTAATAACTCATCTAATTTTTTTGAAAGTAGACCTTGGGCGTCTTTTGCTTCTTTTTTACTGCTTGTAGATTCTCCTCCAGCTAATTCTGGATACACTAGAGACCAATCCAACTCACTATCAACTGGTTCAAATGCTGATAATGCAAAAATAATTGCTTCTGTTACTAGACCAATAGTTAACATCACGTTACCTGTTAAAGGTCCAATTTCGAAATGAATAATTTTAAATAGGGCTCCAACGATAACGATTGATGCTCCTAATCCGTAAGCTAAATTCATAAACTTCTTACTTGCTCTTGACTGTGCCATAATTTTCGGTTTTTAATTTAAGTAAAATACTTAAGTAGGTTAATTAATAGTATTAAATTGTTGTTTATTATTGTTGATTAAAATTGTTGATTATTTCTTTTTTCCGTTTTTTGTTACTTGTGTCCCCATGTAATCTTGTACGGTTCTAAATCCTATATAACTTCTTGCAGAATCTGCATACTCATAATCTCTTGAACTAACTTGTAAAAAATATGCAACATCTTTCCAAGATCCACCGCGCACTACTTTACGATGATTATCATTGTCATTCACACTCGGATTTATAGTTGAAACATAATCATATGATGAAGGATCATAAGCTGCATTCACCCATTCTGATACGTTACCTGCCATGTTATAAAGGTTATAATCATTTGGTTCATAAGACTTAGCTTCAACCGTATATAATGCCTGATCTGCCGCATAATCTCCTCTTACTGGTTTAAAGTTAGCCATAAAACAACCTCTATCACTCTTGGTGTAAAAATCACCCCAAGGATAAGTTGCTGCTTGTAAACCACCTCTGGCAGCATATTCCCATTCTGCTTCTGAAGGCAACCTAAATGAATTCACCATTTGTGCTCCCTTTCTAGATTTTTGATAAGAATTTTTATATAAGGTTCTCCATTGACAAAATGCTTTTGCTTGATCCCAAGTAACTCCAACTACCGGATAATCACTATAGGCGTCATGCCAAAAATAATCATTGTGCATTGGCTCATTATATGAATAAGCAAAATCTCTAATCCAAGTTGTTGTATCTGGATATACTTGAATCTCTTCTTTTATTAAAACGTCTTTACGTTTTAAGTTTCTGTTTTTAGCAGCTTTTTGAATATCCATATAAGTAAACTGGAATTTAAATTTCTTAACATCCCAAGTTCTTTGACCATTATAGGACTCTTCTATTGGAAGATACATGGTATCCATGACCTCAGCATACCACTCATCTGGATAATCATTAGTATCAAAAATTAAATCTACATCTTTATTTAATTTTCTTCCTTCATATCCGGTTGGTCCTAATCCAGTATAGTTTTCAAACATATACTTTTCATAAACAGACATGTTCGCGGTATCAGCATCTTTAAATGCAAATTCACCGATACCTCCATCATCTGGAACTTTACCAATTTCGTCAGCTAAAATTGCCAACTTAGTCCTAACAATTGAATCTCTTACCCAATTTACAAATTGGCGATACTCACTATTAGTGATTTCGGTTTCATCCATATAAAAGGCTCTAACAGTAACAGTTTTTGCCGGCGCATCATGCACACCTGCTAAATCATCATCTGCTTTACCCATTATAAATGCTCCGCCCGGAACAAGCTGCATTCCGTAAGGCTTTTCTGGGTGCCACTTTTTACCTTGAACACCTACTAATTCGCCCTTATCTTTAGAGCCACAACTTGCTAGCAGTGTTAGTAATACCGTTAATAAAACAAACTTCTTCATATCCATAGAAAACTCGAGGTTAATTATTATAGTTATATTTTGAGAGCGTAAACATATTTATATATTTTTAAAAAAACAACTATTTTCGAAAAAAAATTACGTTTCATCGTAAAAAAAATACATTTTACCGATGAAATCCAGCTTTTAGTCAGTATTTACAGCTAAATGCTGTTTTTTTGAAATGCCTTGTACCATCTATCAGGCACCTTATTGTTACAGGCATCTAAATAATCCTGATGTATGCAAGGTAATAACGTATGTCTCTTTAATTTAGTATTGACTTCAGTCAAAAAAGGTATTTCAATCCACCATCTTCCCGTTTTGTTACTCTTGTAAAAGATTAACTCTTGGTCATCCACCAAGGTAATATATTTTTGATGATTATTTTCATCACTAAAATTATCATCTTTGACTCTGTAATTAACTCCTTCAATAAAATACCAGACAATCTGAGCTATCAACATACTTGTTATTTCATCATCCTTAGAGGCCTTATATTCATAAATACCAAATGACGACACTTTATTACTAATACCGGCATAACGAGAGATGGCACAAATTTCCTTACCATCAAATCCGTTAGGCGAATATTTTTGATTCAGACTAACTTCAGCACTTTTAACTGAATTTAAATCCAAGCTCACAATATTAGCGTCACGCAAAACAGGTTCTACTAAAGTGATGTTTTTTGAAATTTGACCCAATCTATAGGATTCAAAGTATAATTTATCCATAAGATCTATTTCTTCCTGAGAATTGAAATAGGTTTGATAGCCAATCGTCGCGTAATTGAATAAATTATAGGGTTGATCCAGAATAATTTTACCAACAAAACTATTATTTTTAATAGGTCTTGTAGAATCTCCAAGATCAAACTTACAATCAATATTAACCATATTGACCATAGGTATCAGAGCATCATATGCTCTGTAGTTGGCATAAGTTAAATCCTGCGTTCCTCCTATAATAACAGGAATAATTTTCTTTTCAATTAAAACACCAATGGTTGTTTTTAAAGCAAAGTAAGTGTCTTCAACAGTTTCTCCTTTATTAATATCTCCTAAATCAGCAATTGTAGTATTCCAACTTCCAGGAAAAAGAGCGTAAAAAGCTTTTCTTATTTCATTTAATTGAAATTCTTCTCCTATATAATTATGGTCATTTCTGTTTTCTAAAACTCCTAAAAGAACAATACTCACCCCTTCTAAATCAGGAACACCGTTTTGTTTGGAGTGAATTCGTAATTTTCTACCTAATGCTTGTTGTGACAGCAACTCATTGTGGGCCAACACTAAATCTGAAACAGGCGAAAGAAAATTGAAATTCATAAACTACTTCTTTTTTGTAACAGTTTTTTTCTTTGAAGTTTTTTTCTTTGGAGCCTTATCTTCAATAATACCTTTAACTTTTTCTAAAGTTAATTTAGCAGCATCTACTGATTTATCAAGCTCAATCTTTATTTTTCCTTTTAAGATATGATGTCTTCCCCAACGTGCCTTTTCAACACGGATACCTTCATCTTCCCAGTTATGGACTACTTTATCTATGTCTTTTTGTATTTTGGTTTCAATTAACTCTACAATTTCATCATTTGATAAATTATCCCAATCATACTTACTACTTACGTTAATAAACATATTGTTCCATTTTATAAATGGACCAAAACGTCCTTTTCCTTTTTGAACCGGCAACTTTTTATAAGTATAAATAGGCGCATCTGCCTCTTCTTTTTCTTTTATTAACGCAACAGCATCGTCAAGCTCAATACTTAAAGCATCAACCCCTTTTGGCAAGGACACAAATTTACTACCATACTTTACGTAAGGACCAAACCGTCCATTATTGACTTCTAACTCTTCACCTTTATACATACCCAAACTTTTTGGAAGCTGAAATAAATCCATTGCTTCTTCATATGTAATGGTATTTAATTGTTGGTCTGGAGATAAACTGGCAAACTGTGGTTTCTCATCGTCTTCCACCGTACCTATTTGCACCATAGGTCCGAATTTGCCTAATCTTACACTTACTTGTTTTCCTGTTTTTGGATCAGAGCCTAATATACGTTCTCCAGATTCTCTATCTGCATTTTCCTGAACATGCTCAACCTGTGGATGAAATTCCTTATAGAAATTTTTCATCATTTTAGTCCAGTTCTCTTTTCCTTCAGCTATATCATCAAAATCCTCTTCAACTTTTGCTGTAAAGTTATAATCTAATATATGTTCAAAATGAGTCACTAAAAAATCAGTAACAATCATTCCTATATCAGTAGGCACTAATTTCCCTTTATCAGAACCATATTTTTCAGTTAAAACTTTTTCTTTTAGATGGCCTTTTTTAAGCGTGAGCTGAGTATAATGACGTTCAACACCTTCTACACTTCCTTTTTCAACATAATTTCTATTTTGAATAGTAGAAATAGTTGGTGCATAAGTAGAAGGACGGCCAATACCAAGTTCTTCCAATTGCTTGACTAAAGACGCTTCTGTGTATCTATAAGGTGGACGTGTGTAACGTTCTGTTGCCGTTATATAATTATTATGAAGCGTTTCATTTGTTTTCATTGCTGGCAACATACCTTCCTGCTCTACATCCTCATCATCATTTCCTTCTAAATAAACCTTTAAAAACCCGTCAAAAGTAATCACTTCTCCATAAGCGGTAAATTGATCTTTATGTGTTGAAGCACTGATTTTAACATTTGTACGTTCTAATTCGGCCTCACTCATTTGAGAGGCAATGGCACGTTTCCAGATTAAATCATATAATCTTGATTGATCTCTATCAATATCTGCAGAATGTAAAGAAAAATCAGTAGGCCTGATAGCTTCATGAGCCTCTTGGGCCCCTTTAGATTTTCCTTTATAATTTCTAGGCTTACTATATTTTGAACCAAATGAACTTTCAATTTCCTTTTTGGCACCATTTCTTGCTTCATCAGATAAGTTCACACTATCTGTTCTCATATAAGTAATCAAACCAGACTCATATAAGCGCTGTGCCATGGTCATAGTCTTACTTACGGAAAAATAAAGCTTACGCGATGCTTCTTGCTGAAGTGTGGATGTTGTAAAGGGTGCTGCAGGTGATTTTTTAGCTGGTTTTTTTTCTAAGTCTGCTACTTTAAAAGTGGCATTGATATTCGTCTCTAAAAATTTATAAGCCTCTTTTTGAGTTGAAAATGTTTTTGGCAACTTGGCTTTGAATGATTGTCCAGCTTCATTTGAAAACTCCGCATCAATCCTAAAAGAGGCTACAGAAGTAAACTCTTGTATTTCACGCTCCCGTTCAACAATCAAACGAACAGAAACAGACTGCACCCTTCCTGCTGACAAACCTCCTTTTACTTTTCTCCAAAGTACTGGTGATAGTTCATAACCAACAATTCTATCTAAAACTCTTCGGGCTTGCTGAGCATCTACTAAATGATAATCAATATCCCGTGGATTTTCAATAGCATTTTGAATGGCAGATTTAGTGATTTCATGAAAAACGATACGTTTGGTTTTAGTCTTGTCTAGATTTAAAGCTTCAGCCAAATGCCAGGCAATAGCTTCTCCTTCACGATCCTCATCACTTGCTAACCAAACCATATCGGAATTTTTAGCTAAATCTTTGAGTTTTTTTACAACTGCTTTTTTATCTCTTGAAACTTCATATTTTGGTTTAAAATCGCCGTCTACATCAACCCCTAATTCTTTTGAAGGAAGATCTGATATATGTCCAAAACTGGATTCAACTTTAAAATCTTTTCCTAAAAATTTTTCAATAGTTTTAGCCTTAGCCGGTGACTCTACAATTACTAAATTCTTCGCCATACTTCATTTTTTGAAGGTACAAATGTATAGGAAAAAAAGTTTATGTGCCTAATTTTATAGATTAACTGTTTTTTCAACGATTCAATATTTAAACAAAATCTCTCAAAGTTTCCGGCTATTTTTAATTTCTTGATACTATTAATTTTAGTTATTCAATAACATCGATAGGAGTTCCATCTTCAAAACCAATAATTTCCTTATATATTAGATAGGTAGGATGATAAACAAAAGCAGCTGTAAATAAAACGCCCACAAAGCACATAATCATTCCAACAATCTGAGCCAGTATACTTGATATAATAATCAGTCCAAAAGCCAATAACCATTTTTTATTTCCAAGTTTAAAACTCGCATTTACAATCTCACCAGCACTCAAATCTGGATTAAAGGCAAAAACCATATTGATAAATGATAATGGTACCAAAGCATAAAATATTGGTAAGTAACATAATAATACAGCTACAATGGCAATACCAAAGGTTGTTAATGTTAGTACAGCAGTTTTATTGAAATAATGAGATTTAAAAAAATAAAAGAAATCTGATGAAAATACTTCCTCATTAAAATCCAATTTTTTCATGATTCTGAAAAAGCCGGCATTCAAAACGAAAGAAATGGTACTCAAAGCAAATATGGCTGCAATGATAAAAAGCATAGAAATTATAGATATTCCTGAAAAAAAATCAGCAAAAGGAGTCGGGTCACTATATCCATTTTTAGATTGTGCTAAAAATATGCCGATTAAAGGCACGTAAATCACAACAATCAATGGCATCATGATGATAATTGTAAATACTTGAAGTAAGAAACCTTGGACCCATGTTTTCTTAAACAATTCAATAGAGTCACTAAAAATAGTTCCAAAATCAAGTGGTTTAGCCTGATTTATTTTTTCTAAAATCTCAGTAATTTTACTCATACGTTATAGTTTGTTTGGTTTCAATAAAAGTAAGGACTTTATCAATTATAACACAATTATAACATAATTTTACATCTGACACTTTGTCACAAAGGATTATTTTATTGTATCTTTGCACACTTATTGACCCGGAGGTCTTAATATGCATATGGAAAAGATTATAGACGAAAATAAGCAAGGAGAATCTCTTATTCTGGAGCCCAAAAAAGAAAATACCAAGAAACTTTTTATAGAAAGTTATGGCTGTGCTATGAATTTTAGTGATAGTGAAATAGTGGCCTCGATTTTGGCAGATGGTGGCTACAACACTACACAGAATTTGGAGGATGCCGATTTAGTTTTGGTAAACACCTGTTCTATTAGAGACAAAGCAGAACAAACGGTTCGTAAGCGTTTAGAAAAATATAATGCCGTAAAAAAAATAAATCCTAAAATGAAAGTTGGTGTTTTGGGATGTATGGCAGAACGACTGAAGAACAAATTTTTAGAAGAAGAGAAAATTGTTGATTTAGTTGTTGGACCTGATGCTTACAAGGATTTACCAAATCTTTTAAACGAAGTTGAGGAAGGCAGAGACGCCATCAATGTTATTTTGTCAAAAGATGAAACGTACGGAGATATTTCACCGGTAAGATTAAACTCCAACGGTGTTACGGCCTTTGTGTCCATTACACGAGGCTGTGATAATATGTGTACATTTTGTGTAGTTCCTTTTACCAGAGGGCGAGAACGAAGCAGAGACCCACAAAGCATCCTTGAAGAAGTGAATGATTTGTGGAATAAAGGTTTTAAAGAGATTACCTTACTTGGGCAAAATGTTGATAGCTACCTTTGGTATGGTGGCGGCTTAAAAAAAGATTTTGATAAGGCCTCTGATATTCAAAAAGCAACGGCTGTTACTTTTTCTAATTTATTAGAACTGTGTGCCAAGGCACAACCAAAAATGCGTATTCGTTTTTCAACTTCAAATCCGCAGGATATGACTTTGGATGTGGTTAAAACAATGTCTAAATTTGAAAACATATGCAACTATATTCACCTTCCTGTTCAAAGTGGTAGCAATCGCATATTAAAAGAAATGAACAGACAACATACCCGTGAAGAATATTTTGATCTCATCGATAACATTAGAAAAATAATTCCTGATTGCGGTATCAGTCAAGATATGATTGTGGGTTTTCCTACTGAAACAGAACAAGATCATCAGGACACTTTAAGTTTAATGAACCATGTAAAATATGATTTTGGCTACATGTTTGCGTATTCTGAAAGGCCAGGGACTTTAGCCGAACGAAAAATGGAAGATGACGTTCCGCATGACTTAAAAAAACAAAGACTCGCAGAGATAGTGGCCTTGCAACAAAATCATAGTCAATATAGAACGGAACAATTTGTAGGTAAAATTGTAGAAGTTTTAATTGAAAAATCTTCAAAAAAATCAGATGCTCATTGGTCCGGAAGAAACCCTCAAAGCACGGTTGTTGTGTTCCCTAAAGAACATTACCAAATAGGTGATTTTGTCAATGTAAAAGTTAATGATTGCACCAGCGCAACGCTTATAGGAGAAGCCGTTGGTTATTCAAAAAATAATTAATTATGGAGTCTGTTCAAGTCATAAAACAACGATTTGGAATCATTGGAAATACCCCTGTTCTTAATCGTGCCATTGAAAAAGCCATTCAAGTAGCACCAACAGATATTTCGGTTTTAGTAACTGGAGAAAGTGGTGTTGGTAAAGAAAGTATTCCAAAAATAATACATCAATTGTCACACCGCAAGCATGGAAAATACATCGCAGTAAACTGCGGGGCCATTCCAGAAGGCACTATTGATAGTGAATTGTTTGGTCATGAAAAAGGCTCTTTTACTGGTGCCACACAAACCCGAGAAGGCTATTTTGAAGTGGCTGACGGTGGCACTATTTTTCTTGATGAAGTTGGAGAATTACCTCTTACAACTCAAGTTCGTTTATTACGTGTTTTAGAAAATGGAGAGTTTATTAAAGTAGGTTCCAGTAAAGTTCAAAAAACAGATGTGAGGATTGTAGCCGCTACCAACGCGAATATGTTTGAAGCTATTAA
The DNA here is from genome assembly GCA_024643405.1 of Flavobacteriales bacterium. GTDB lineage: Bacteria > Bacteroidota > Bacteroidia > Flavobacteriales > Flavobacteriaceae > Yeosuana. The sequence continues at coordinate 22,151 of JAHENA010000009.1, forward strand.
AAAAGAGCAATTTCGTGAAGATTTATATTACCGTTTAAGTACGGTAGACATTCATTTACCACCTTTAAGAGAACGCCAGGAAGACATTCATTTGTTGTTTAGAAAGTTTGCAAGTGATTTTGCCTTAAAATACAAAATGCCAACTATCAAACTAACGGATGACGCCATTCAGGTATTATTGAAACACCGCTGGAGTGGAAATATTCGACAGTTAAGAAATGTTGCAGAGCAAATATCAGTTTTAGAACAAAACAGAACCATTTCAGCCGAAACATTAAAAGACTATTTGCCTACTTCAGGAAGCAATTTACCCGCTATCATCAAACACACAAAATCTGACACAGACTTTAGTAGTGAGCGAGAAATACTCTACAAAGTTTTATTTGACATGAAAAGTGATTTGAATGATTTGAAAAAGCTCACCATGGAACTCATGAAAAAGGGGAATACAAAAGATGTTGAAAAAGAGCATCAAGGTTTAATTCAAAAAATTTATGGGTCAAATGATGAGACTGTTTATGAAGAAGAAGTTGACGATACTGAAGTTTTATCAATTCCTGAACATCAAGACACTTCTCAAGAAATTCTAAATAAATCAGATAAATATCATTTTGCTGAAGAAATCGAAGAAGAAGAAACACTCTCATTACACGATAAAGAATTAGAATTAATCAAAAAATCACTTGAACGTCACAGCGGAAAGCGTAAATTAGCAGCAGAAGAATTAGGTATTAGTGAACGCACCTTGTATAGAAAGATTAAACAATTTGATTTGTAATTTCGAATGAAAAACATCCATTATATTCTATTATTTTTAACATCAATTCTCATTTTAAGTTGTGGTGCCTATTCATTTACTGGAGCTTCGGTGTCATCAGACACTAAAACTTTTCAAGTGAACTATTTTCAAAACAACGCTATTTTAGTAGAGCCTGGTTTAGATAGAGATTTCACTAATGCCCTAATTGATTTATTACAAAACCAAACTAATTTGACTCTAGTAAAATCAAACGGAGATTTGGTTTATGAAGGAGAAATCACTCAATATAGAATTTCTCCAACAACGGCAACCTCATCCAACACGGCAGCACAAAACAGATTAACTATTGGAGTAAAAGTACATTTCATGGATAAGCATGATGAAGAAGCTGAGTTTGATCAAACTTTTTCATTTTACTATGATTATGCTGGTAGTTCACAACTTATAGGTGGTGTAAAAGACGCAGCCGTTGCTGAAATTTTTGAACGAATTACTCAAGATATCTTTAACGCCTCTCTGGCAAAATGGTAAAATTTAAATAGTACCTAATCAAAAAAGAATAATGAATAATAAAGATTTCACATACTTACTTCAAAACCCAGAAGCAGTAACTCCTGCACAAACTGAAGGTGTGAAAACTATTATCAATCAATTTCCATATTTTCAATCGGCCAGAGCCATTTATCTGAAAGGTCTAAAAAACCAGGAAAGTTTTCAATACAATCAAGAGCTTAAAACAGCAGCTGCATATACTACAGACCGAAGTATTTTATTTGATTTTATTACTTCTGATGTTTTTAATCAAAACGAAATATCACAGTTCATAAAAATAAATAGTGAACATTTACTTGATATTGACGTAGCTGTTGAGGATATTTCAATCAATAAAAAAGTGATGATTGATGAAACCTCTCAAGCTGATATAAAAAGTAATTTGGAGGTTTTAAATCCATCGCTCTTTCAACCAAAATTTGAGCGCAAAAAAATAGCTCATTTTAGATTGGATGAATCAGAGCATATTGAAATGGTTACACCAGAAACTAGAACTCAAGAAGCATCAGCTGAAGATGTTTTATTGTTGGGAAAACCTTTAGAATTTGATAAAAAGGAAACGCATTCATTTAATGAATGGCTCAAATTAGCAAGTTTTAAAACAATTATACGTGATAAAAAAACGGCTAAAATAGAATCCAATACAGAAGATATTGAGCACGTGGAACGTAGAAAAAAGTTTAAACTCATAGATGATTTCATAACAAATAATCCAAAAATTAATCCGGACAGAACTTATACACCAACACACAACTTAGCCAAAGCCCAGTTGATACAACCTGAGGAGTTAATGACAGAGACTTTAGCGCGTATTTATGTGGAACAAAAAAACTACAAAAAAGCAATTCAATCTTATAAGATATTAAGTTTGAAATATCCGGAAAAAAGTAGTTTCTTTGCAATCCAAATTAGAGCAGTAGAACAATTACAAGAACAAAACAATAAAGAATAATGAATACGTTTACAATATTTTTAGTATTAATTGTTGTAGTAGCATTTTTATTAGTAGTAGTAATCATGGTACAAAACCCTAAAGGAGGTGGATTATCATCTTCATTTGGTGGTGGTGGCACACAACAATTAGGAGGTGTTAAAAAAACCACTGACTTTTTAGACAAAAGCACCTGGACATTAGCAACCTTATTATTAGCATTAATTTTAATATCAAATGTAGCCATTAATAGAAGCACAAGTGATGTTGATTCAAAAGCCATTGATGCTGATGAAACGACTACAGCTTTACCTGCACCGGCACAAACAACTACTGGCGCAGCTGCTACAGTAAAAGATTCAGTACAGTAATTTTCTGTAAAAAAAATAAAAAATGCCAACTTGTTTAAGTTGGCATTTTTTATTACTGCAAGTTTGTCAGTAGTTTGTTATTGGCACAATTTTAGAACGATATAACTCCGTTAAACATAATTTAATTAATTAAAATAATATAACAAATGAGCTTAAACATTAAACCATTAGCAGACCGAGTTCTTATAGAGCCTGCTGAAGCTGAAACAAAAACAGCATCAGGAATTATTATTCCAGATAACGCCAAAGAAAAACCACAAAGAGGAAAAGTTGTTGCTGCTGGTAAAGGCACCAAAGATGAGCCTATTACTGTGAAAGTTGGCGATACTGTTTTATATGGTAAATATGCTGGCACAGAACTAAAATTAGACGGAAAAGATTATTTAATCATGCGTGAAAGCGACATATTAGCAATTATTTAAAAAAGTTACAAATTATGGCAAAAGATATAAAATTTGATATTGAAGCACGCGACGGTTTAAAGCGTGGAGTTGATGCATTAGCAAATGCAGTGAAAGTAACCTTAGGCCCAAAAGGAAGAAATGTTATTATTAGCAAATCATTTGGCGCCCCTCAAGTTACTAAAGATGGTGTTACAGTAGCTAAAGAAATTGAACTTAAAGATGCTCTTGAAAATATGGGAGCACAAATGGTAAAAGAAGTTGCTTCAAAAACTAATGATTTAGCTGGTGACGGCACAACTACTGCTACTGTTTTAGCGCAATCTATAGTAAAGGAAGGATTAAAGAATGTGGCCGCTGGAGCCAATCCAATGGATTTAAAGCGAGGTATTGATAAAGCTGTTGAAGCAATAACCAAAGACCTTGAAAAACAAGCCAAAAAAGTAGGTAATTCTTCTGAAATGATAAAGCAGGTAGCTGCTATTTCAGCAAATAATGATGACACTATTGGAGATTTAATTGCGAAGGCTTTTAGTAAAGTTGGTAAAGAAGGTGTCATTACTGTTGAAGAAGCAAAAGGAATGGAGACGTACGTAGACGTGGTTGAAGGTATGCAGTTTGACAGAGGTTATTTATCTCCTTACTTCGTAACAGACGCTGATAAAATGATTGCTGATTTAGAAAATCCTTACATTTTATTATTTGATAAAAAGATTTCAAACTTACAGGAAATACTTCCAATTTTAGAGCCTGTGGCCCAATCTGGAAGACCTTTATTAATTATTGCTGAAGACGTTGATGGACAAGCGTTAGCGACTTTAGTAGTAAACAAATTGCGTGGCGGTTTAAAAATTGCTGCTGTTAAAGCACCAGGATTTGGAGACAGACGTAAAGCCATGTTGGAAGATATTGCTATTTTAACCGGAGGGACTGTTATTTCTGAAGAAAGAGGATTCACTCTTGAAAATGCAGACATTAGTATGTTAGGTACTGCTGAAACCGTAACCGTCGACAAAGACAATACCACTATTGTTAATGGTGCTGGTAAAGCTGCTGACATTAAAGCAAGAGTTAACCAAATAAAAGCCCAAATAGAAACAACTACTAGTGATTATGATAAAGAGAAACTACAAGAACGTTTAGCTAAATTAGCTGGAGGTGTTGCGGTGCTTTATGTAGGTGCTGCTAGTGAAGTGGAGATGAAAGAGAAAAAAGACCGTGTTGATGACGCCTTGCATGCTACCAGAGCTGCTGTTGAAGAAGGCATAGTTGCCGGTGGTGGTGTTGCTTTGGTAAGAGCAAAATCAGTATTAGAAAAGATCACTACTGAAAATCTTGACGAAGTAACCGGTATTCAAATTGTAGCACGTGCTATTGAATCACCATTGCGTACTATTGTTGAAAATGCAGGAGGTGAAGGCAGTGTTGTTGTTTCAAAAGTCATGGAAGGTAAAGGCTCTTTTGGTTATGATGCTAAAACGGAGACTTACGTTGATATGTTAAAAGCGGGTATTATAGATCCTAAAAAAGTAACACGTATTGCATTAGAAAATGCGGCATCTGTTGCGGGAATGATATTAACTACTGAATGTGCATTGGTTGATATTAAAGAAGATACTCCAGCTATGCCAGGTGGTATGGGTGGCGGTATGCCAGGAATGATGTAAAAAACACATCAATAATAAATTAAAAAGCCGCTTCATACAAAATGAAGCGGCTTTTATCTTAACAGTTATTATTTAATCTAAAGTTAACAACATCCCAACGCCAAAATCTTTACCATCATAAAAAGGAGCAATCATTCCAACATTTCCATTCTTTTTAGATTTAAAAATATGCTTATTGATAACTGGAAATGTCCAATAGGCAATTTTTGTACTTAAAATACCTATTCCTGCTCCCATAGCCACATCTGTCAACCAGTGTTTATTATTGTACATTCTAAAAAAACCTGTTCCTGTGGCCACAAGATAACCTGAAATTCCGCACCATACTGAGACATCCTTATACTCTTGCCATAAAAATTCTGCACCTGCAAAAGCAGTAGCCGTATGTCCTGAAGGAAAAGAATTAAACCCACTATGGTCCGGCCGTTCAACTTTAGTTAATTTTTTTAAACCTGTAACTGTCCCTGCCATCAATAGATAAGATGTTCCAAAAATTATGGTTCTATCTCTCAAATTATGCTTCCCTTCTATCCCTAAATTATTTAAGGCATAAACCGTCAATGCAGGTGCATACTGTGAAAAGTCATCTATTGTAAACTTTTCATCAATATCTTCGACAACCTCATTTCTAATATTTAAGTTGAGCCCTTCCAGCCCATCGCTTTCTAATCCGAGGATGCCATAGGTCATTAAAACCGTTGGAATAATTAATGCCTTAGCATTAAATTTATAAATCTCCTTTGTGTTCACATTTACACTGTCCTTTACTTTTAATTTCTGAGAATGAACAGAGTAAGATATCAGAGCGAATACTAATAAACAAAAATTTAAATTTCTCATGATTGAAAGAAACTATTGTTCATTTTCTATAAACGCTTTTCTGTGTAAAAAAATATATAGTAGTGTCTTTAAATTAAAAAACGCTTCAATTAGTTTGAAGCGTTTTTTTGTATTTTAAAAATTAATTATTTACCTCCTGGCGGGCAATAGGTTTTTAAAAAGTTGGTATACAATGTTCTTAAATGCTGTGTTGTCCCTTCTCCTTCTCGAATGCCGTGAGTACGGTTGGGATAAGCCATAAACTGAAATTGCTTGTTGTATTTCACCAATTCATTAATCAGGATTTCTGCATTTTGATAATGTACATTATCATCGCCCGTTCCATGAATATATAACAAGTTTCCTTCTAAATTTTTTGCATAAGTCATTGGTGAACCGTTTACAAAATCTTCCAAATTTTCTTGTGGCAATCCCATATAGCGCTCTTGATAAATATTATCATATGTCAACTGGTTTGCAATCGCTGCTAATGAAATACCTGTTTTATATATTTCTGGATATTGAAACATTAAATTCAAAGTAGCAGAACCGCCACCACTATGTCCCCAAACTGCTATACGCTCAGAATCTACAAAATCCCATTTCAAGATTTCTTTTGCAGCCATAGCCTGATCCTTAATATTAATTCTTCCAATATTTCTGTAAATACTTTTACGCCAAACCCTTCCTTTTGGTGCTGGCGTTCCTCTGTTATCCAAAGAAATATAAATATAGCCATCATTAGCCATATTGCCATCATAGTTTCTGTTCATGCCTGCACCATAAGAATCAGTCACTGTTGTAGCGGCAGGTTCTGTATAAACATAAAAAACCACCGGGTATTTTTTTGAAGGGTCAAAATTTGTTGGTTTTACCATCCATCCGTCCATCTCCACATTATCAACAGTTGTTACTTTAAAAAATTCAACTTTAGGAGTTTCTTTCAATTCACTCATTTTAGCTACAATACTTTCCTCTGAATTGATTGGTTTCAGTTTTGGAAACGAGACATATTCAGCAGCAGGACGTGTATAACTGTTTGAAAAAGAATGCAAGGCATATGCCCCTGTTGGTGATACAGAAAAGTTATGTGTCCCTTTTAGCCCATTGGAGTTCAAAAATTCCGCTTTACCTTTACCATTTAATTTGGTACGATACAAATATTTTTGAGTCGCGTTTTCAGGTGATGCCGTAAAATACACATACCCTTTTTTAGTGTCTACATGATTTAAATCAATAATATCATAGTCACCGTTTGTTATTGTTTTTTCAGGTTTTCCTGATAATGATACATTATACAAATGACGCCATCCATCTTTTTCACTAGCCCATAAAACACTTTCTCCATTATTTAACCAGTTATAATTATTGGTAAAATAAACATCATATTGATAGTCATCTTCATAAATATCAACCCATGCTTTATCAGTTTCCTCATATATTACTTTTGCTTCACCTGATTTTGGTTCAACAATATATAATTTACTGTCATTCTGTTTTCTGTTTAATTGCTGTACTAATAATTTTTCAGTTGTGGGTATGTACTCCATACGCACTAAATAATGCTGTCTAGTATCACCAGGAATATTCATCCAGGCTGTTTTAGCATCAGCAATACCCACAACACCTACTTTACAGGACGATGGTGTCTCGCCTACTTTAGGATACTCTAAAGGCACTGGTTGGGAGTAAATAGCATCTGTATTATTAATCATGTAAAACTTTTTAATATCTGATGCGTCTATTTGCCAATACGCTATAGACTTGCTGTCAGGACTCCAACGAAAACCATCTCTACAGGCAAACTCTTCTTCATAAGCCCAGTCAAATGTTCCATTAATTAAGGTGGTTGAACCATCAGTCGTAAGCGCCTTTATATTTGATGAATCTAAATCTTCAACATAAATATTATTATCACTTACATAAGCAACTTTATTACCATCCGGCGAAAATTTCGCAAACATTAAAGACGATTCTGGCAAACCCGCTCCAATTTGAGTTAAAGAACCTTTAGCTATATCTAAAACCCAGTAATCTCCTTTGGTATTTAATCTCCAAACGCGTTGCGTATTAGTAAAAACTAAAACCTTTTTCTCATCATTTGAAAAAATAAAATAACTAACATCTAAAGGTTCACTGCTGTTATTGGGTGTCAGTTGTTCTTTACTTATTAAAACCTTAGCACTGTTTGCGGGCAAGGTGTATTGCATCACACTATTATTTTCTATGCGGTAATAAGAGTTTCCATCATTAGACCATTTGAAGCCTCCACGCTGAGAAAAAACTTGAAAAGATAAAAAGACGGCAAGAATGAAAATAAACACGGAATTTTGTTTCAATTTAAAATTGAAAACAGCTTTGGTTTTGCACATATTAATGATTTTTATAGAAGTAATTGATTTACGCTTTTTTTAAACACTAAAAAGTTCTTAAAATTAATATTTTATTTCCAATTCAATGCAGTTTTAAAATTTGTTTCTCAGAATTAATCACCCCTTAATCAATATTTATACGACGCAAACGCAAGGCATTAGATATCACTGAAACCGAACTAAAACTCATTGCCAAAGCGGCAATCATTGGTGATAACAAAATTCCGAAAAACGGAAATAAAATACCAGCGGCTATTGGAACGCCAATACTATTATAAAAAAGAGCAAAAAACAAGTTTTGCTTTATATTACCCATCACTTTCTTGCTTAAATTATGTGCTTTCACAATCCCTTGTAAATCCCCTTTTACTAAGGTAATTCCGGCACTTTCAATCGCTACATCTGTTCCTGTTCCCATAGCTATTCCTACATCACTTTTTGCTAATGCTGGTGCATCATTAATACCATCGCCCGCAACTGCCACTTTTTTTCCTTGGCTTTGCAACAATTCCACCTCAGCAAGTTTATCTTGTGGGAGTAAACCTGCCTTAAAATCAATAAGGTGTAATTCTTGCGCCACCGCTTTAGCAGTCTCAAAATTATCACCGGTTAACATAATCACATCAATACCTTTTGATTGTAATTCTGAAATGGCCTTTTTACTAGACTCTTTTATTTTATCACTTATCACTACATATCCAACGGTGATGGCATCAACCGATAAAAACGACACGGTTTTGCCAAATTTTTGTTGTGTTTTCACATCATCAAAAAGCTCATCTGGTATGACAGCATTGATTTCGTGCATTAACTTTTCATTTCCTAAGGCCACTTTTTTGTCGGCAATAGTACCAACAACACCCTTTCCAGTCAAGGAATTAAAATGATTTGCTTTGAGAAATTCAATGCCTTGTTCTTTCCCATATTTTAGCGTTGCTTCTGCCAGAGGATGTTCACTCATTTGATTAATGGATACAATATATTGCAGCACATCTTTTTCATTATAATCTGAGGATCGTGTTCCAATTTTATCGACGGATGGTTTTCCTTCAGTTATGGTGCCTGTCTTATCAATAATTAAAGCGTCAATACTATTTAATCGCTCTAAAGCTTCGGCGTTTTTAATTAAAACACCAGATTTCGCACCTTTCCCAACGCCTACCATAACCGACATAGGTGTTGCCAATCCTAATGCACAAGGGCAGGCTATAATAAGTACCGCAATGGCATTTACCAATGCAAATACATACTTAGGTTCTGGCCCAAAGACAACCCATAGAATAAACGTAATGACTGAAATAAGTACTACAATAGGCACAAAATATCCAGAAATTTTATCAGCTAACTTCTGGATGGGTGCTTGGCTTCTACTGGCCTTATTTACCATTTCAATAATTTGAGAAAGTAAGGTATCATTACCTACTTTTTCTGCTTTCATGATAAAAGACTGTTTCCCATTAATGGTTCCTGAACTTACTTTATCATGAACTGATTTATGAACAGGCATGGGTTCCCCAGTAATCATGGATTCATCAACCGAGCTTTCTCCTTCATAAATAGATCCATCAACCGGAATTCTGTCTCCTGGTTTTACACGCAACAAGTCACCAATAACTATAGTTTCTATGGATGTGATTTCTTCTACCCCATTAACAATACGAATGGCTTTATTTGGTGCTAATTGCAACAATTCTTTAACCGCACTATTCGTTTTACCATGAGCCCGAGCTTCTAATACTTGTCCCATTAACACTAAAGTTAAAATAACAGTTGCAGCTTCAAAATACACATGAACAGTCCCGTATTCTGTCTTAAATTGTTGCGGAAAAACGTCTGGAAACAACATGCCAAAAACACTAAAAACCCAGGCAACCCCTGCCCCTATTCCAATTAAGGTAAACATGTTTAAATGCCATGTTTTAATAGAGCGATAGGCGCGCTCAAAAAATATCCATGTGGTATAAAACACTACTGGAATTGACAATCCAAATTGAATCCAGTTCCAGTATTTTAATGATAATATACGATATAAAGGATTATTAGGAATCATTTCCGACATAGCTATTAAAAATATCGGCAGGGTCAATACCACGCTCCACCAAAATTTAAGCAAGAGTCTTTTATAATTTTTATCTTCAGAAGAAACCTCTGTGCTAGACGAGAATTCTTCAACCAGATCCATTCCACAAACAGGGCAATCGCCAGGCTTATTATAGGTTTTTTCACCTTCACAATGCATAGGACAGTAAAATACACCATTTCCTTTTCCTTTGGAATCTGCAGGTTTTACAGGCTCTTGTTTTTGAATGCGTTCTCCTGGCAATGAAATTCCATAACGCCCACCACTATCCTTATCAAGAGTTTCTTTAAAAACACCAATTGGTATATGAGAACTCATGGTAATAGTCGCTTCAGCCTTTTGTAAATCTACCTGAGCTTCCTCCACACCTTCAATACTATTTAGAGTTTTCTCCACATGAGATCTACAGCCATTACAACTCATGCCTGTAATGGAATATATGTGTTTCATCTGAATGATTTTTATTTTTAATTATTACATTTGGTTCATTACCATTTCGTGGTCGTACTGACAACATCCTGGTAATCCGTTATAAGCATCCAAATCTGCTGATACTTTTTCAGTATCATATCCTGACGCAGCAATAGCTTTATGAATGGCCATTTCATTGGTTTTTGAATCATCAAAAGAAACTTCTATTTTCTTTTTATCTACATCCCAAACTGCTTTTGTAACACCATCTACTGCATTAACAGCCTTTTCGATAGTTTTTTTACACATCCCGCAATTTCCTCTTACCCCAAAACTGATATTAACATTGGCCAACTGTTTAACTTCTTTAGTCTGCAATGCAGATTCATTGTTGTTTTTGTCTTCACCTTTACAAGACAATGCCAATAAAGTTAAAAATACCATCCCTAAAATTCCTGTTTTTACTTTTAAATTTTTCATTTTTATTGATTTAATTATTATTGTTTATTTTATTTCTTTTAAAACCTCTCCACAGGCAAGCATTTCTTTTCCATAGTAAGGGTTTTTCACTTCTTTCGATGTACTTACCCAATCGCCACCCTTATTATTATTTGCCATCGGGCAGTGTAAAACATATAAAGTCTCATTATTGGGCTTAAAAGCTATTTCCATGTTGATAACAGCCTCTGATATTTGATTAAAAGTCCTTCTAAGCTCCCCTAAGGTTTTAAAATGATTGATGTGTTGTAATGAATTTTTTAAATCCGTGCTTAAATCCATCCATAATTTGTGCGAATCTCCCGTAAATAAACCCATATCAACACCTTCTATGGCTTGAAGTAAATTAAGTCCTTCACTTTTTGCTTCTTCCAAATTATCGTTAGTAAGGGCATCTGTCAACTTTAGATATTTTGTAAAAATTGGTTTCAGGGCCTCCTTCGCCTTCTGACCGACTACTAAATTCTTTGAAATTGTATTTTTTTGTGTCTGAGGTTCATTGCTGGATGACTCGTTCACATCACCATGATTATGCCCGGTTGACACTTTTCCTCCTTCCAGACTCATCATGCTGGGTTTACCCGCCAACTGTGAAGCCGCATCTACCGTAAATGCGCCATTAATAACAATTTCTTCACCTAAATCAATTCCTTCTTTTATAATATAAGCGTCACCAAGGGAAGCCCCTAATGTTACCTCACGCAATTTGAAGTTTACGGTGTTTAAAATAGTATTTTTTATATACACCACAGAGCGCTCCCCAGTCCACATAACTGCCGATTTTGGAACTGATATATCTTTATCCAATGATTTAGAAACAGTATTACTAACAACTCCTGAAACAAACATTTCGGGCTTTAATTTGTTTTCAAAATTTTTCACTTCTACTCTTGCCGATGCCACTCTTGTTTGTGGGTTTATTAGAGGATCTATGAACGTTACGACACCTTCAAAAGTATCTCCGGGTAATGATTGAATAGTATATTTAATTTTATTACCAACCTTTACCCATGGCATATCACTTTCATAGATATCAAAAAGTATCCAAAGAGATGATAAATCAGCAATTTCATAAATAGGCATTCCTTGACTAACATAATCTCCCAAATCTACTTTTTTAGCAGTAATAATTCCTGAAACATCAGCTATAATAGGGAATTGCTGAATTGGTTTATTGGCGCCGAGTATTTTACTAATTGTACTAGCTCCAATTTTCCAATTACCAAGTTTTTGCTTAGCTGCTTCAAATAATTCCGGTTGTGATTCTTTCATACGATAGGCTTGTAATAATTCTTCCTGTGCCGTTACCATTTCAGGCGAATATACCATCGCTAAAGTTTGCCCACGACTTACTTTTTCACCAGTAAAATTAATAGTCAAACTTTCAATTCTTCCAGGAATATGAGTAGATTGTGTGTACAATTTGCGTTCGTCAATCTGAACCTTTCCATTAAGCGCTAATTTTTTATCAGCTTTCTCATTTTCTCCCACAATCATTGTCTGAATATTAGCTAATCTCATAGCGTCTTCACTCATTTGAATAGCATTAGGATCCATAGTAGACCCATTTGATTCTAAAGGAATTAAGTCCATACCACATATTGGGCATTGACCAGGCTCATTCATACGAATTTGCGGATGCATAGAACAGGTCCAAATGGTTTGCGTAATTTCAGAATTGTTATCTTCTTGTTCTTTATTTGTGGCATTATTTCCTCCAAAAAAGAGCCATCCTAGTAGAACTCCTGCGAACAAGACTCCTCCCATTTTTAGTAAATTTTTATTTTTTGTGTTCATCTTATTCCTGTTTAGATATTAAATAATCTATGGTAGATTGTGCAATAAATTGATTTTTGTTAGCTGATTCTGTCGCCGTTTGAAGCATTAATAAATCCTGATTCATTCTTAAAATTTCTTCAAAATCGGTTCCAGAATTGCTGTAAGCAGCTATCAATAAAGAAATGGCCTGCTTCGTACTTTCGTCTTGTTTTTTGTATAAAATTTTTAAAGTATTCGCTCTTGAGAAATTATAAAGAGCCATACTATAACTAGTTTGCAAATTATTTATTATTGCTTGTTTTTCAAAAGCTGTGGCCTGCAACATAAAATCTAATTCATTTTGTTTTGCCTTATACTTTTTTCTGAAAATAGGCAATGTAACCGAAAGCATTGGCATAATAGCGTCTTGACCGTTCATTTCTAAACCGGGGACATCTCGTTTTGAAATGATAGAGTAGTCTAGTCCCAGTCCAACCATAGGGAAGCCTTCTTTCTTAACCACCTCTTTTTCAGCTTCAAAAGACGCTAATTTTTTGTCTAATCTTATTAATTTTGGATTGAAAACAAATAAGCTGTCTTTTTCTATAGGCCTGTTATTTTCAATAATAGGTAAAGAATCTGGAATACTAATAATGGCATCTGATTCTCTATTTAACAAACTATTAAATTCAATTTGAAGCGGCTGATTTTGATCTTTCAATAATTGAATATTAGTTTCGGATTCATTCCTTTTAATATCAATTCTTACCACATCGACCATAGTTCCTTTTCCGTTTTTAAACTTACTTAAGGCGAGTTCTCTGTAGTTATCCAAAATTTCAAGATTCCTTTCTTCAAGATGAATCATTTTATTGATCTCATAAATTTCTGCATATGATTTTTTAACCATTAAAAAGACTTCGTTTTTTGAATTTAAATAATTCTGAAAAGTCGCTTCTGCCATTAAATTGGCAGCGTTCTTTTTAGCTTCCAAAGTTCCAAACCAAGGGAACATTTGCATGAGACTAAATCGTGCCTCTTGTGCTCCCACTCTCGTTTCTATCATGCGTCCAAAAGCACTCATGGTTAAACTTGGATCTGGTAAAGCACTCACTTGTGGCGCTTTTTGTAACGCCGCTTCAAATTCTGAATAGGCAGCCTTTATTTCTGGATTGTTCTGAGCAGCCATCTCCAAATAATCATTTAAAGTTTGACTTTTTAAGTTTGCTGAATATAACGTCACAACAAGAAATAAATACTTCATGTTCGATAACAAATTTTTAGATATTTGTCTCATTATTGATTTCTTTTAATTACTGTTTCTCTCCAATATGCTTGTAAAACCGGAACCACAAACATGGTCATGATTTGAATAATCATTCCTCCAAAAGTAGGGATGGCCATAGGTATCATGATATCGGCTCCTTTACCTGTTGATGTTAGCACCGGTAGTAAGGCGATAATGGCAACCGCAGCGGTCATCATTGCGGGCCTTACACGTTTTTTTCCTGCTACTAAAACGGCTTCTCTAACACCTTCAATTGTTTTTGGTTGTTTTTCTTCAAATACTTGATGAATGTAGGTTCCCATGATAACGCCATCGTCCGTAGCGATACCAAATAAAGCAATAAATCCAACCCAAACGGCTACACTGAGGTTGATTGGATGTATCTGAAATAAATGCCGCATGTTAACATCGGCTATTGAAAAATTTAAAAACCAATCTTGTCCGTAAAGCCACAACATGATAAAACCTCCTGCAAAAGCCACAAACACTCCAGAAAAGTGTATTGATGAAGCAATAACCGTTTTAAACTGAAAGTATAATAACAAGAATATAACTACTAAACTTATTGGAATAACAATTGCTAATTTTTTAACCGCACGTATTTGATTTTCATAACTGCCAGAAAATTTATAACTCACGCCTTTGGGCACTAATAATTCACCAGTATCAATTTTATCTTTTATAAGTCTTTGAGCATCATTGACAACATCGACTTCTGCAAATTTTTCTTTTTTATCAAATAATACATAGCCGACTAAAAAGGTTTCTTCACTTTTTATCATTTGAGGTCCGCGAACAAACTCAAGACTTACCAGTTCTCCCAAAGGAACCTGAACACCTGTTGGTGTTGGCACTAATATTTTTTTAATTTTCTCAGGGTCATCTCGCAGCTCTCTTGGATATCTAACACGCACAGGATAACGTTCTCTTCCCTCTACGGTGGATGTGGTTTTCATGCCACCAATAGCAGTTTCTATAACTTGCTGAACTTTTTCAACACTTAATCCATAACGAGCAATGGCAGAACGATTAATTTTTAATTGTAAATAAGGCTTCCCAACAATTCTATCGGCAAAAACAGCTTCCGCTTTAACAGATGGGACTTGTTTTAATATAGCTTCCAATTTGACACCAAAGTCTTGAATTGTTTTTAAATCTGGCCCGTAAATTTTTATTCCCATAGGTGCACGCATACCCGTTTGTAACATAACTAAACGTGTTTCAATAGGTTGTAACTTTGGTGCTGAAGTAACCCCAGGAAGATTTGAAACCTGAATAATTTCATTCCAAATATCATCTGAACTTCTAACATGCGAACGCCAGTTTCTAAAAAACTCTCCATCATCATCCGACAATAAGTCACTTTCTTTCACTCCCTTTAATAAGGCATCATCATTTGATAATGATATTCCATTAGAAAGCACAAAATTATCATCCTTATCAACCTTAAAACGTTTCGGTTTTCCGTCATGGGTTACTATAAATTCTGGTTTATAATTAATGATATTTTCAAACATAGAAATTGGCGCAGGATCTATGGCACTTTCTACTCTACCTACCTTTCCAACAGCTACATCAACTTCAGGAATACTGGCTAGCAACATATCTAACTTTTGAACGGTATTCTTAGTTTCTTCTAACCCTGCATGTGGCATCGCAGTAGGCATTAATAAAAACGATCCTTCGTTTAAGGTGGGCATAAACTCTGATCCAATACCTGGAAATGTTTTTGAAATTGAAGTCCAAACCTTGGTCTCTTTAATCTTCCATCCCATTTTCTCAAATCCTTTTGAAGCAAATCCAAAAGTGTTATCAAATCCTATCCAAATAAAAACCCCAAATAACAAAGTAAAGAGCGGAATTAACATGAACTTTCCTTTATTATTCAAACACCATTTCAGTACAGGCTCATAAAAATGAACAATGGTTAAAAGCATTCCTAAAATAACCCCAATTAATACCAGTACAAATACATAGTTAATTAAAAGATTATTTTGTGGTCCTAAAGGCAGCCATTCTTCCGCCAAGAAAAAAGTAGCAATAAATAAGGTTAAACCTATATTGATGTAGTTGGTATTTTTACTAAAATTGAGTGGTAATTTGTGTTCGAAAAAGGAATTTAATCCTAAAACACACAAAACTAGTGGTAACCAAATATGCATATACAATGCTAAAAGTAAGCCACCAACAATGAGAATAATACCCCAGGTTCTTTTTATCTTCTTTTTATCATAATTAATCCCAAAAACAAAATGTGCTAAAGCCGGCAGCACCACAATTCCTAAAACGAAAGCTCCTAACAAAGCAAATGTTTTGGTAAATGCCAGAGGCCTGAATAATTTACCTTCAGCGCCAACCATGGCGAAGACCGGTATAAAACTTACTACAGTCGTTGCTAAAGCTGTGGTAATTGCGGAGGCTACTTCCTTCGTAGCTTCGTAAATAACGTTCATCAATTCTTTCCCTTTTACACCTTGGTTTTCGGACATTTCTAGATGACGTATAATATTTTCAACAAATACAATACCTATATCTACCATAACGCCAATAGCAATGGCAATACCAGACAATGCCACCACATTGGCATCGACACCTGCATAACGCATAATAATAAAAGTCATTAAAACGCCTACGGGTAACAAACTAGAAATTATAAACGATGCTCTTAAATTCATCATAAGAACAAGCACTACTATAATACTAATGAGAATCTCGTGAGAGAGTGCTGTTTCTAAAGTGTGAATGGTCTCTTCAATAAGTTGTGTACGGTCGTAAAATGGAACAATGGTTAGCTGACTAATTGTTCCGTCAGACAAAGTCTTTTTAGGTAATCCCGATGAAAACTCCTTTATTTTGTCTTTGACATTATTGATAACCTCTAAGGGATTAGAACCATATCTGGCCACAACGACACCTCCAACAACTTCGGCTCCACCTTTATCTAAAACACCTCTTCGGGTTTCTGGACCTAAACTTACATTAGCTACATCTTTAATTATAATTGGCCTATTATTAGTAACACTAACCACAGTATTTTCTATATCTTGATTAGATTTTATATAACCTAGCCCGCGTATAAAATACTCCGCTTTATTAATTTCAATGGTATTCGCCCCAATATCTCGATTGGAATTTTTTACGGCCATCATAACCATATCAATACCAATGCCATAGGCTTTTAAGGCATCTGGATTGACGTCAATTTGATATTCTTTTACATAACCGCCTACCGAGGCCACTTCTGAAACCCCAGAAACACCATTTAGTGCATATTTAACGTAATAATCTTGTACTGAGCGCAGTTCGTCTAAATCCCAGCCACCAGTAACATTTCCTTTGGGATCACGACCTTCAATGGTATACCAGTATACCTGCCCTAATGCCGTAGCATCAGGGCCTAATGCTGGTTTTGCATCTTCTGGCAACAAGTTTTCTGGTAATGAGTTTAACTTTTCCAAAACTCTTGCCCGAGACCAATAAAAATCTACCTTTTCCTCAAAAATGATATAAATGCTTGAAAATCCGAACATAGAAGTGCTTCGAATAGATTTTACATTTGGAATTCCAAGAAGTGATGTTGTAAGTGGATAGGTGATTTGATCCTCAATATCCTGAGGAGACCTACCTCCCCATTCTGTAAAAACAATCTGTTGATTCTCGCCTAAATCTGGAATAGCATCTACTGGCACCGAATCTTTTGGAATAAATCCTGTATTCCAGTTAAACGGTGAAGTGGAGATACCCCAAAAAATAAACGTCATTAAAACTAGCGTTGTAATTAATTTATTTTCGAGAAAATATTTTATGATTTTATTTAACATGTAATTTGATTATTAAACTGTTAGAACTTAGTGTAAAAGAAAACACTGAATACAACAAATTATCCTAATAACATGATATTATTAGATAATATAGTCTAAAGTTTAAAAATCAAATTAAATAAGTCTCGTCAAGCTTATAAAGCTTTTTGACTATAATTGGTGGTGGATATTCTAAAAAAGAATTTGTTGCTTCTGCATCAGTTTCAAAAAGAGACACATAGGAATACACCAATGAAGCGACGAAAAGTTGCTTTTCAAAAGTCAGTTTATCAAAGGTAAGTTGCAACTCCTCTTGTCCTTTTACAACAATTTGTTTTTCTGAACAACAACCTTTCTTTACTAATGAGCAATCTGAATTAGCAGCAGGAATTTCCATTTCCATGCCGCACCCTTTGGCTTTATGAAATATGGCCGTTTCAACTAAAGTATTTCCACAATAATGCATATCAATAGTAAATGACATGGTAGAAAACATCACTACCAATGACATAAACAAAGCCATTATTTTTTGAAATACACTTTTCATATCAATCAAAAGTACAAAAAAATAACTATGCTAACATGATTATTATCAAGATATTAACAGTTAATGTTTTAATTTATAGTAATAAAAGGCTGGTAATAAGACTAATAAGATGATTGGCTGAATTAAAAAACGTCTCATATTAAAAAACAAATAATATTGCTCTTGTTTAGGATTCACCACAAAATAAAGGTAAATAAATATCAGTACTACAAATGAAAACGTATAAACAAGTGATGAAAACTTGATGATACTTATATCTTTATAAACCACATACAAAATAGCTAAAGAAATCATTGTGTTTAAGATATACCTTAAGCTTGTAAAGGCTGTTAATTTAAAAACCTCTCGCCTAGGACTATCAATATATAAGTAGTCATTTTGAAAAAATGTGAGATATGGATCGTAAAATAATTCATTTTCAAAAACACGAATTAAAACCAACATCCCAAACAATACAAAAAGCAATATGTATTTAGTAGTATTATTCATTTTTCTTAATCATGTTTGAAAATCGGTTTACCCAAAATATCCAGAGTAAAAAAACCATACCGTATATTATTCCTGGAAATATAACTGTATGTAAAATATCTTTTCGCCAGGGGTAATGGTATAACCCTATTGACAGAATTACAATGCGGCTTAAATTCACAACATATATTAAAACACTTCCAAACAACATGTACATAAAGGTTATTTTTGGTTTTCCTGAAAATGCCATTATAAAGGATATAAAAAGAATCATAACGCTGATTGAATTACAACCTTCAATAATACGGGCAATAAATTTATTATTAATAATAAGCTTCATAGTTGGTTCCTCGGTGTGAGGCTCCACACGCGCATCGTAACCCATTACATTCAGAATATCTTTACTTTGTTTTGAAACTAAATTAGTGATATAATCAGGGTAGTAGACTGAGTTTTTAGAATAATCCAAATAGAATTTATACCCAACAGATAATAAAATATATACTGTTATAAAGGTTACAATAAACCTAATAACTGATTTATATTTTATAATTAAGGACTTCAAAAAATATCAAGATTTATTAAATGTTAAATTCTCAAATTGAATATCGAAGTTACGCCTTTTTAAATATTTTTACCAAAACTTTTTATATGATGATTTTTGATACCTTAAAGCCTCAAATTGAATTAATTATTTCAGAAGACCAAAAATCAGTAAATGACCGTTTACAAAATGTTTGTGCCTTACTTGAAAAAACAGTAGCACATTACAATTGGGTGGGGTTTTATTTTAGAAATGGTAAAAAAGAAGAATTAATTTTAGGTCCATATGTTGGTGCACCAACGGATCATACGGTAATACCTTTTGGGAAAGGTATTTGTGGTCAAGTAGCAGTGAGTCATAAAAATTTTGTGGTACCTGATGTTACTGCACAGGACAATTATATTGCTTGCAGTATCACAGTAAAAGCTGAAATTGTTATTCCAATTTTTGTAAATGGAGAAAATATTGGTCAAATAGATATCGATTCCAATACACCAGACCCTTTTACCGAAGAAGATGAGCGTTTTTTAGAATTTGTATGTAAAAAAGTTGCCAAAATTTTAACTTAGATTAAAACTACATCCCTGTCCTTATAGCTTCCACCGGATCCAATTTAGCGGCTGATGTTGCCGGAAGTATTCCTGCAATTAACCCTATAATGGTAGAAACAGAAAAGCCTAACAGCATATTTTTGAATGATAATATGAATTTAAAATCATCTGCCATGGCAGACCCAATAAGTGTGCCTATCCAAACTAAAAACAATCCAACTAAACCACCTATAACTGCCAAAATAATAGCTTCAAACAAAAATTGAAATAATATAAATCGGTTTTTGGCACCCATTGCTTTTTGGATTCCTATCAAGTTAGTTCGTTCTTTTACACTCACAAACATAATATTAGCAACCCCAAAACCTCCAACCAATAAAGAAAAACCACTAATTATCCACCCTATAAGATTCATTGTTGAAATAATACCGTCAATTAAATCGGTAAACCCCGAGAGCTTATTTATAAAAAAATTATCTATTTCGTCGGGCTTCAAACCTCTGTAACGTCTGTATTTTTGTCTTAAAACTTCTTCAAAAGCATTAATATCAATACCTTTTTCCGGTTTAATAATAATCATGGTCAGCGCCCCTTTACTTCCAGTATTCATAAAACCCCTAGCAAAATTGGCAGGTACAAAAGCCTTTTCATCCGGAGAATCCATATTGAGCCCTCCAAATTTTTCAAGAACCCCAACCACCGTTAATTTTCGTCCATAAATCCTCACCACATTACCAACAGGCTCTTCATTTTCGAACAAATTCTTTGCCAAATTAAAGCCAATTACCACAACCGGCGCTCCGGTATTTGATTCTGTTTCATTGTAAAAACGGCCTTTAAAAAGTTTTAAATTATCAATCTCATAAATTTCATTTGAAACTGGTGTCGTATTTATATTTTCAAGGGTTCTGTCTTTGTAACGAATTGTTTGACCGCTTCCAAATAGTGCAAACGCACTGGCATCAATTCCTGAAACATTTCTTCTTATAAATTCAAAATCATCATTGCCTGTTTGAGGAAAATTTTCGCGCTGCCATCTAGGAACTGATGTTGGACCGAAAGAAAAGCGAGTCACATACATGGTGTTTTTATCAATTCCTGATAATTGACTTTTAATGCTCTGATCTAAAGAATCAACCGCTGCCAGAACCGCAATAATTGAAAAAATACCAACGGTTACGCCAATAAGTGACAAAAACGTACGTAGTTTATTATTTCTTAAGGCACTAATAGCAAAGGAAAAACTCTCTTTGAAAAGACGTAAATAAAGCAGCATAAATTAATTTTTCTAGAAATTCATTCCGATATAAAGATATGACGTTTAATTAAATTATTCGTTACAATAATTATAAACAAAACACATTTCTAACTATTAATTTTGCTATAAATGGTTACTTTTGCAACTTTAATATCCTACAGTTCAATATTTAAAGGAATTAAATTGAAAAAATTGCTATTCTATTTACAAAAAAGACTTTAAACAACACAACAAAATGAGCAACCAAAAAACTATTAAATCCGCACTAATATCTGTGTTTAGTAAAGATGGATTAGAACCAATTGTCAGAAAATTGAATGAACAGGGTGTTACCATCTATTCTACTGGTGGAACCCAACAATTTATTAATGATTTAGGCATTAAAGTGATTCCTGTTGAAGAGGTGACGTCATATCCATCTATTCTTGGTGGGCGAGTAAAAACCTTACACCCAAAAGTCTTTGGTGGCATTTTAAACCGTCAAAATAATGAAAAAGATATGGCCGAATTAGCTGAATTTCAAATTCCTCAAATTGATGCCGTTATTGTCGATTTATATCCATTCGAAAAAACAGTCGCTTCGGGTGCCAGTGAGCAAGATATTATAGAAAAAATTGATATTGGTGGCATCTCATTAATTCGTGCGGCAGCCAAAAATTATGCAGACGTCGTTTGCATTGCTTCAATGGAAGATTATACAGAGTTTCTGACTCTTATTACAGAAAAAAATGGCGTGCTTTCTGAAAATGACCGAAAGCGATTCGCGACGAAAGCATTTAATGTGTCTTCTCATTATGATTCAGCAATATTTAATTACTTCAACAAAAATCATGAAGAAGCTGTTCTGAAAATTAGTGAAACCAATGGCAAAGTATTACGTTATGGAGAAAATCCACATCAAAAAGGGTTTTTCTTTGGGGATTTTGATGCTCTTTTTACAAAACTAAATGGCAAAGAATTAAGTTACAACAACCTTTTAGATGTTGATGCAGCCGTCAACCTAATGAATGAATTTAAAAATGACACCCCTACATTTGCCATATTAAAACATAATAATGCCTGTGGATTAGCACAAAGAGCAACAATTAAACAAGCTTACATAGATGCTTTAGCCGGTGACCCTGTGTCAGCCTTTGGTGGTGTTTTAATGAGTAATACTGAAATTGATAAAGAAACTGCCTTAGAAATTCACAACTTATTTTGCGAGGTCATAATTGCACCTTCTTATGCAGATGATGCTTTAGAAATTTTACAAGGCAAAAAAAACAGAATCATCTTGGTTATACATGATATTGAATTACCAAAAACCGGCGTAAGAAGTTGTTTAAATGGCGTTTTAGTACAAGACAGAGATAACATTACTGATGCGATTGAACATTTAAATTACGTTACAGACAATAAACCCACTAAAAAGGAGTTAGATGATTTATTGTTTGCTTCAAAAATTTGTAAGCACACCAAATCAAATACCATCGTTTTAGTCAAAAACCAACAATTATTAGCGAGTGGCACCGGACAAACAAGCCGTGTTGATGCCTTAAATCAAGCAATACATAAAGCTCAGACTTTTAAATTTGATTTAAATGGTTCAGCCATGGCTAGTGATGCCTTTTTTCCATTCCCAGATTGTGTGGAGATTGCAAAAAATGCAGGCATAAGCTCAGTTATTCAACCCGGAGGTTCTATTAAAGATCAGTTAAGCATTGATTATTGCAACCAAAACAATGTGTCAATGGTTTTAACAGGAACGCGACATTTTAAACATTAACTATAAAATATCTAATAATATTATTTCTTTTATATAACTTAACTTTTATTACATTTACATCATTAGTTTACAAACCTTAAAATCACTTTCTGCACATGGGCTTTTTTGACTTCTTAACCGAAGAAATTGCAATAGACTTAGGTACTGCAAATACGTTAATTATACACAACGACAAAGTAGTTGTTGATGCACCATCAATAGTTGCTAGAGACAGGATTACTGGAAAAATAACACACGTTGGTCAGGAAGCTAGTTTGATGCAAGGTAAAACGCACGAAAACATTAAAACCATCAGACCATTAAAAGATGGTGTTATTGCTGATTTTGATGCTTCAGAGCAAATGATAAGTATGTTTATTAAAAACATCCCTGCTTTAAAAAAGAGGTTTTTTACACCTGCTCTAAGAATGGTTATTTGTATTCCTTCAGGAATTACTGAAGTTGAAATGCGTGCTGTTAAAGAAAGTGCAGAACGCGTAAACGGTAAGGAAGTTTATTTAATACATGAACCGATGGCTGCGGCTATTGGTATTGGTGTTGACATCATGCAACCAAAAGGAAATATGATTGTAGATATAGGTGGTGGGACTACTGAAATTGCTGTCATTGCTTTAGGTGGTATTGTTTGTGATAAATCGGTTAAAATTGCCGGAGATGTATTCACAAATGATATTGTGTATTATATGAGAACTCAGCATAACCTATATGTCGGTGAACGCACTGCTGAGAAAATTAAAATTCAAATAGGGGCTGCTACTGAAGACCTAGAACTTCCTCCAGATGATATGAGTGTTCAAGGTAGAGATTTACTTACCGGAAAACCAAAACAAGTTCAAATTTCATTCAGAGAAATAGCTAAAGCTTTGGATAAATCAATTCTTCGTATTGAAGATGCGGTGATGGAAACCTTATCTCAAACACCTCCAGAACTTGCAGCAGATATTTATAATACAGGCATTTATTTAGCCGGTGGTGGTTCTATGCTTAGAGGCTTAGACAAAAGATTGTCTCAAAAAACAGACTTACCAGTCTATATAGCTGAAGACCCATTACGTGCAGTAGTAAGAGGTACAGGAATCACACTTAAAAACTTAGTTAAATACAAAAGTGTATTGATTAAATAGCCTTACTGATTTAGCATGCAACAGATTATAAATTTTATAATAAGAAACAAAACGTTTTTGTTATTCTTGTTGCTGTTTTCTATATCTCTAAGTTTTACCATTCAATCTCATTCTTATCATAAAAGTAAATTTATCAACTCTGCCAATTTCTTAACTGGCGGGGTTTATAATTATATTAGTAATGTGAATCGATATTTTAGTCTTAAAAAACAAAATGAAATTTTAACCCAAGAAAATAAACAATTAAAATCTGTACTATACAATTCTAAAAGAAACAAAGATTTAATCTATATCGACAGTTTATCCTTCAACCATTCTTATAAATTCACACAAGGCATTGTTTTAAAAAATAGTTACTCATCAACAAAAAACATATTGCTTTTAAACAAAGGGTTGTCTGACAGTATCAAACAAGACTTTGGAGTTATTTCCTCCAATGGTATTGTTGGAATAATTGATAATGCCAGTAAACATTATTCAACGATATTATCTATTTTACATACTTCAAGTAAAATTAGTGCCCAACTTAAAAAAACCAACCATTTCGGAACCTTAACATGGAATGGGGTATCACCTGTCTATACACAGTTAGTTGACATTCCAAAAATAGCTCCTGTTGAAGTTGGTGATACAATTGTTACTTCCGGCCGTTCATCTATTTTCCCAAAAGGCATCCCTGTAGGTACTATTCATGATTTCAAACTTGATGCAGCTGAAAATTACTATGAAATAAATATCAAGTTATTTAATGACATGACTAATATTGAATATGTTTATGTTATTGAAAATATTGATGTTGAAGAAATTACTAATCTCTTAAATAGTAATAGTAATGAATAGTTTATTATATACTAATGTCATGCGTTTTATTCTCTTGGCTGGGATACAAGTTTTAATACTTAATCATATAAACTTTCTAGGATATATAAACCCATATATTTATATCTTATTCATCATGTTGTTTCCTGTAAAAAACAACAGAACTTTATTTATTTTTTTAAGCTTTTTATTAGGGCTAACACTTGATATATTTTCAGATTCAGGAGGTATTCATGCTGCTGCATGTGTAAGTATTGCTTATGTCAGGCCCATTATCCTAAAATTTTCTTTTGGAACCATTTATGAATATCAAACCATAAAATTTGATACCGTAGAATTCAGTTCAAAATTTATATATATCGTGATTATGACGATAATTCATCATTTAATATTGTTTTCATTAGAAATCTTTAACACAGCTAAAGTAATTTTAACATTAGAAAAAACGTTATTCTCCAGTATATTTACTATAATACTATGTATAATGATAACCATTATTTTTAGTAGAAAAACTAAATGAGAAAATTTTTACTCTTTCTATCAATTATTCTTGTAGGTTTTATATTTATTTTAAGGCTTTTTTATCTTCAGGTATATCAATCGCAAGACCATGATTTGTTTGAAGACAATGCCATAAGAAAAGTATATGATTACCCTAAGCGTGGTTTTGTTTATGATAGAAACGGTGAACTTTTAGTTGCCAATCAACCTTCTTATGATGTCATGTTTGTTCCAAGAGAAGTTAAACCCTTGGACACCCTTGAATTTTGCTCATTGTTAAATATAAACAAGGAACAATTTCTTGAAATCTATAACAAAGCTTATCATTATTCTCCTTGGCTTCCTTCTGTTTTTATACCTCATCTTTCAAAAGAAGATTATGCCGTTTTACAGGAAAAAATGAGAAAATTTGAAGGTTTTTATATTCAAAAACGTTCATTAAGACTTTATCAAACAAGCATAGGAGCCAATGTTCTAGGAGATATAGGAGAGGTTAATAATGCCATCATTGAAAAGCAGCCCTATTATAAAATGGGAGATTTGATTGGAAAGCAAGGCGTTGAGGCTTCTTATGAAGATATTTTACGTGGTGTTAAAGGTATTAAGTTCATTCAAAAAGACCGATTTAACAGAGATCTTGGCCCGTATAAAAACGGTATTTATGACACCTTACCGCAGCCCGGAAAAGACATTACCATTACTATTGATGCAAAATTACAAGAGTATGGTGAATTGCTTATGAAAAATAAACGCGGTGGTATTATTGCTATTGAACCAAGTTCTGGTGAAATTTTAGCCATGATTTCGGCACCTAGTTATAACCCCAATTTATTAGTTGGTAGAAATAGGTCAAGAAACTATTCGAAAATGCACTATGATACTATTTCAAAACCCTTATATGATAGAAGTTTACTCGCTCAATATCCACCTGGCTCACCATTTAAAGTTCTTAATGCACTTATAGGTTTACAAGAAAAAGTAGTCACTACAGATGACAGATTTGGATGTAGAATGGGGTATTATCTAGGAAGCAGACGATTAACTGGTTGCCATAGCCATTATGCCCCTTTAAGCATGAATGATGGTATTGCACAATCTTGCAACTCTTATTTCGCAAACGTGTATAGACGGATTATAGATAAATATGATGATCCAGCCGAAGGGATGAATGTATGGAGTAACCATATAAAAAGTTTTGGATTAGGAAATTATCTGGGTTATGATTTAAAAATTGGTAGTAAAGGTAGAATTCCAGATGGCAATTTTTATGATAAGTGGTATGGCAAAGGTCGCTGGGTTTCAACCTATAATATTTCAAATGCTATTGGGCAAGGTGAAGTTGAAGCAACACCAATTCAATTAGCAAACATGGCTGCAGCCATAGGAAACAGAGGATATTATTACACCCCTCATATCATTAAACAAATAGAAGGAGAAACTATAGATATAAATTATACTACCCCTAAACATACAACTATAGATAAGGAAAATTTTGAACCAGTAGTCCATGGTATGTTTGATGTATATAACAAAGGGACAGCGGCCAGCCTACAAGTTCCTGACATAGAAATATGTGGTAAAACAGGTACCGCAGAAAATTTTATAAAGATAAATGGCGTTAAAACACAATTAACAGACCATTCTATTTTTGTTGCGTTTGCCCCAAAAGATAATCCAAAAATAGCCATCGCTATATTTGTAGAAAATGGTTATTGGGGAAGTCGTTTTGCAGGTAAAATTGCTAGTTTAATGATTGAAAAATATCTTAAAGGCTACATTACCAGAACCGATTTAGAAGATTGGATTCTAACGCATAGCTTAGAAGATGAATATGAAAAACCATATTCCGGGCATTCCTTTGGAATCAATAAAGAAAGTACTTTGCAAGTAATCCCTTTAGATGAATCTTTAAGATCAAAAAAGGAACCTAATATCAAAGAATAAATTAATGGTTAGAGAAACCCACAGATATTTTAAATTTGATTGGATTACAATCATATTATTTCTTTTACTAGTAGGTTTTGGATGGTTAAATATATTATCGGCATCACATACAGGCGAGACTATTGATTATTTAGATTTTAATGAACCTTATGGAAAGCAACTTATGTTTGTCTTCCTAACATTTGGCTTAATTATTTTAATATTATCCATAGATTCTAAGTTTTATGAACGATTTTCAAGCATTATTTATATCATATCAATGCTATCATTGGTTGGGCTCTTTGTATTTGGAAAAAATGTTAATGGTGCGACCTCTTGGTATGCCTTTGGAGGTATGACTTTACAACCAAGTGAATTTGCCAAAGCTGCTACTGCTCTAGCTGTTGCAAAATATGTAAGTGATTTAAACACTGATATTAAAAAGTTTAAAGATCAAATTCAAACGTTTATACTTGTTGTTATTCCGGCTATTTTAGTTTTACTACAAAATGATGCAGGAAGCACAATCGTCTATGCCGCATTCTTTTTTGTATTGTACAGAGAAGGATTACCTAAAATATATCTAGTTCTTGGTGTTGTAGTTGTGCTACTATCAGTGTTTTCATTAAAATTTGGAACCATTATCACATCTGTCGTTGCCGGATTAGTCATTTTTATTAATCATTTTTTTACTAAAAAAAGACCCCATTTTTTTCAACCACTATTAATTCTAATGGCTTGTATTATTCTTTCTTCAGGTATAAAATTCTTTTATCAAAGTGCATTACAGCCACATCAGCAAGACCGCATTAGTTTATGGCTTAGACTTGAAAAAGACCCGGTAAAGCTGGAAAAAATGAAAAAGACTTTTGCCTATAATTTAAACGAATCTGAAAAGGCCATAAGTTCAGGTGGCGTTTCAGGAAAGGGATTTTTGCAAGGCACAAGAACCACAGGGAAATTTGTGCCTGAACAACACACAGATTATATATTCAGTACTGTTGGTGAAGAGTGGGGGTTTTTTGGAAGCGCCATGGTTGTCATAGTTTTTGTATTGCTTTTAATAAGAATTCTTCATTTAGCCGAATTACAAAAATCTCAATTCAGTAGGATGTATGGATATGCCGTTGCTTCCATAATTTTTATGCACTTTATGATAAATATTGGGATGGTTATGGGCTTGATACCAACCATTGGGATTCCATTACCATTATTTAGTTATGGTGGTTCTGGGCTTTGGGGTTTTACCATTTTACTGTTTATTTTTATTAAATTAGATTCCAACAGAATTAATGAATGGTAACTAAACAAAATCTATGAAAAAAATTGTTTTATATACTTCTCTCATCATTCTATTTTCCAACTGTTCTAGCTTAAAAACGCTACAAGAAACAAGTGATGTCTCGGACTCCTTTTCAAAAGAAGATATCCAAATGATAATGACTTCTGACAGTTTAATGCCTATGCGTGTTTATAAAATAACCAGTGAAAGTGATTCCATATTACTCAGAAAACAAAGCGGCTATATAAAGCCAGATCCAAATAACCCCATTCTTAAAAACTTTATTAAACGTCTTTATAGAACCGTTACAGATAGCATGTCACTAGGCGCCGGTATTGCGGCACCTCAAGTAGGAATTTTAAAAAATATCGTTTGGGTGCAACGTTTTGATAAAGAGAACTTTCCTTTTGAAGTTTGTTTAAATCCAATGATTGTGCAATATTCAGAAAAAAAGCAAACCAATAGAGAAGGTTGTTTATCAATCCCGAACAGAAGAGAAATATTAGATAATAGGGCTTATGCTATTTTAATTGAATATGATACTGAATATGGTGACCATAAAATAGAAATGGTTGAAGGTTTTACTTCTGTAATATTTCAACACGAAATAGACCACCTCAATGGTATTTTATATTTAGATCATTTGAATAAAGAAATAAAGGACGCTAATAAAACAGACTGAATTATTTTTTAATTTCTAGTTTTTCAGCAAAATAATCACAGAAATCTTTCATAGTGGCCGTCATTTTTTCGTCTTGAGTGGCCTTATTAAAAGTATTGCTCATGGCCACTAAGGTTTGATGAAAAAATACTTTCATCTCATCTACCGGCATGTCTTTAGTCCATAAATCAATACGCAATGTTTCTTGAGCCTTTGAATCCCAAACGGACAGCATCATAGCTTTTGCTTCTTCATGGGTTACGCCACCATCTTGTGCCGTCCAAAAAAGTTTCTCAGGAATACGATTGGCATCAAGTTCAACATTCAATTCAATTTTAGACTTTATTTTTTCAGACATTACTTTCTAGGTTTAAACTTTGAATTATTAAAAATATCTTCAGGAGACGCTACCAGCATATCCTTTAATGTTACATCATTATTTTCCATATAAGCGCGTACTATTTGCCAGCCCATATATTGCCCTAATCTACCAGGTGATTGGCTGTCTATTTCCTCTAAATAAAATTTAGTAAAAGGTGCCGGATTAATAAATCTGCCTGGTAATTTAGAATCTGTACTAAACAATAATTCGCGTTCTACAAAATAACGCCAAATATAACTTTCATTTGCTCTGGCCCACTCTAACTGTACTTCTGTGTAACCTATGCGTTCTGCTTCCGTTTTAAAAGGAATCACCTTATCTTCAAAATACAGCTGTTTTCCAAAATAAATCATTTCATCCAATAAGGTTTTATTCTGTCCTTGAAATATATATTTTTTGGCATATTCTGAGGCTAAATCAACTGCAATATGGTTTTTATTAAAATCTTGTCTGATATATTTTTGAATGCCTTGATAAAACTCATGATCACTTCCTAAATAAGTATCAATAGAGATTAAAGTTATGGTATCGGTGACAATAATCCTGTTTCTATAATCTACAAAAGATGTTGTGGTAATTACTCTTGGCGATTTAAATTCAGGAAAATAAAATTTTATGTGCTGAAACAAAGACTTGATGTCACCCTCCTGCTCCGTCATATCAGGAAAAACTTTAGCAACTTCTTGCAGTAATTTAATTTGTAAAGTATCTCTAGTTTTTGCTAACCAAAAGGAATCTGAATACTTTTTTGAAAACATAAAAGGATAATTCGATTGCAGCTTTGATAAGTTGCCAGCATTTACTTGATCAAATAATTGATCAAACCGTTCAATTTTAAGTTCCAATGGAATATTATTAATCTCTTGTTCCTGATTATCTTCATTTTTACATGAAAGAATTGTCATGAAAAGAAATAGAAGAAATGCTGCTTTTTTCATATAAAACTTAAACGTCCTAAATTTTTATTAATTGAGTGATTCGCTTATTTTTGTTTACAAATGTACTATTCTTTAAATTAAATTCATTTAAAATGCAAACAGAAAAAGTTGTTGATTACATTGTCAATTGGTTAAAAGATTATGCTATAAATTCCGGTATGAAAGGCTTCGTAATTGGAGTTTCTGGCGGTATCGATTCAGCCGTAACATCTGCACTTTGTGCAAAAACCGGCTTGCCTCTTCTTTGTTTAGAAATGCCCATTCATCAGGCAACTTCTCAAGTAAACAGAGCCCTTAACCATATTGATTGGTTAAAATCAAATTTTGACAGGGTTTACATGACCCAAGTAAATTTAACACCTGTTTTTGATAGTTTGATAGCGTCTTTACCTCCTGTTGCCAAAGAAGAAGATCGATTCATGTCTTTAGCAAATACAAGGGCGCGCCTGCGTATGACCACCTTGTATTATTTTGCTGCCATCAATAAATATTTGGTTGCAGGAACCGGAAACAAAGTTGAAGATTTTGGTGTTGGCTTTTACACCAAATATGGCGACGGCGGGGTTGATTTAAGCCCAATTGCCGATTTATTGAAAACAGAAGTTTACACTCTTGCTAAGTATTTAGGAATTAATAAAGATATTATTGAAGCAGCACCAACTGATGGCCTTTGGGGTGATGACCGAACGGATGAAGACCAAATTGGCGCATCGTACCCGGAACTTGAATGGGCCATGAAAATGGATTCAGCGGGCAGAAAGCCAGATGAATTTGAGGGCAGAGAACAAGAAGTATTTAAAATATATAAACGCTATAACAGCGCAAATAAACACAAAATGTTACCCATACCAATATGTGAAATTCCTAATGAATTAAAATGAAAATTATAAAATCTTTAAAATAATCATTACATTTACCGGTATATTCATTAATTTTTATTATGCACGTTTCCCTAAGAACTCATAATTATTAAATCAACCGATATGATTAAATTATTAATAGCAGATCATCATCCAATTATTAGAAAAGGATTAGAACTTCTTTTCTCAGCATCATCAAACATACAAATTGTAGCTAGTTTAGATGATGGAGAAGCCATCATTGATTTTGTTAAAAAAAATCCAGTTGATATTATTTT
>JAHENA010000075.1 GCA_024643405.1 Flavobacteriales bacterium
AGGACGAGCGGTTCCAGTCCAGATAAACGCATGTATTTTGTTTGGATAATCTTCATGCTTATTTAGATTGCAGCTTGCAATATTTTTCTTGGTTTATATTTTGCAGCAATTCTTGCAATTACTTTTATATGATCTGGAGACGTACCACAACAGCCTCCAATAATATTAATTAAATCTTTTTTGAGATACTCTTCTATTTGTGCTCCCATTTCTTCGGGTGATTCATCGTATTCACCAAAAGCATTAGGCAATCCCGCATTGGGATGGGCAGAAATAGCAAAATCCGTTTTATTAGCGATAGCTTCTAAATGCGGCTGTAACAAATGCGCTCCTAAAGCACAATTAAACCCAACAGATAATAATGGAATATGTGAAACTGAAATCAAGAAAGCTTCTGCTGTTTGTCCTGATAAAGTGCGCCCACTCGCATCAGTTATCGTTCCACTAAGCATTACAGGAATATCCAAATTTCTTTCTTCTTTAACTTCTTCAATAGCAAACAAAGCCGCTTTTGCATTCAAGGTATCGAAGACTGTTTCTACTAAAAGGATATCAACGCCCCCATCAATTAGAGCTTCAACTTGTTGTTTATAAGCAATACGCAGATCATCAAATGTTACTGCCCTAAAACCAGGATCATTAACATCTGGAGACATACTTGCAGTTTTATTAGTTGGTCCAATAGACCCTGCCACAAAACGGGGTTTGTTCGGCTCCCTTTTGGTAAATTCATTCGCAACTTCTTTTGCTATTTTAGCAGACTGATAATTCAACTCATATACCAAATTTTCCATTTGATAATCTGCCATGGCAATGGTTGTCCCAGAAAACGTGTTGGTTTCAACAATATCTGCTCCGGCCTCAAAATATTTAGAATGAATGGTTTTTATGGCTTCAGGTTGGGTAATAGATAAAAGATCATTATTACCCTGCAGTGGTGTTGGATAGTCTTTAAATCGTTCCCCTCTAAAATCAGCTTCAGAAAACTTATATTGCTGCAACATGGTCCCCATGGCACCATCCAGCACTAAAATACGTTGTTGTATAGCTTGTTGTATGTTTGACATTTTGATACTATTTATATCAATATATCATCAAGAAAAGTAAAAAACTTTTCGTTATCTTTCCAATATTCAAAATAGAATATCAGTAGAACGTAGCACCTTCTTTAAAAGAATAAAGGGTTGCCAAGGTTTCATAGGGTCTATTCCCTCAACCTTTCTTGATAACAATATTAATACGTTAATGAACTTACGAGCAAAAATAATATATTATTTATTCTATCCGCAGTATTTTATAAAAAATTAAAGATTTAGTCAAATAAATCAGACGACAAATATCGGTCACCCCTATCACAGATTATGGCTACTATAACGCCTTTATCAATGGATTCTGCTATTTGCAAGGCACTGTAAACAGAACCTCCACTGCTCATGCCAGCAAAAACCCCTTCTTCTTTAGCCAATCTTTTGGTTATTTCTTTAGCATTCTTTTCACTTAACTCTATGACCTTATCCACTTTTGATCTATCAAAAAACTTAGGAACGTACTCTGGAGACCATTTTCTGATACCAGGAATTTTAGCACCATCTTCTGGTTGAGCTCCAACAATAATAATATTTTTATTTTGTTCCTTCAAATAGGTAGAAACACCCATTATGGTTCCCGTAGTGCCCATGGCTGATACAAAATGCGTTATTTTTCCATTGGTATCTCTCCAAATTTCTGGTCCAGTCGTTTTATAATGCGCTTTCCAGTTATCATTATTTTCAAACTGATTCAACAAGGCATATCCCTTTTCATCTCTCAATTGAAAAGCCAAATCTCTAGACCCTTCAATTCCTTTATCTGCTGCTGTTAAGATAACTTCAGCCCCATAGGCACGCATTGTTTTGACACGTTCTTCTGTTGAGTTTTCAGGCATCACAAGAATCATATTCAAACCAAAAAGATTGGCAATAAAAGCTAAGGCAATACCTGTGTTTCCACTTGTTGCCTCCACCAGATAGCCACCTTTTTTAATATCTCCTCTCTTAATGGCTTCATTAATCATATTAAAGGCCGCTCTATCTTTAACACTACCGCCTGGATTATTTCCTTCTAATTTTAAAAAAAGTTTAACGCCTTCTTTTGATATTAAATGACTAGCTTCAACCAAAGGAGTATTCCCTATTTGACTTAAGATACCTTTAATGGATTCCATTTTTTTTCAGTCTTATTTTAATTTCTGTTTGATAAGTAACCAATGAATTTTCAGGAACAGATTGTGTAATCCACACATTGGCTCCAATGGTAGTGTTGGCACCTATGACAATGTCTCCGCCTAAAATTGTTGCGTTTGCATATATAGTGACATTATCCTCAATGGTAGGATGCCGTTTGGTAGACTGCATATCTTTTTTAACCTGTAGACCACCCAAAGTAACCCCTTGAAAAATTTTCACATTACTTTTGATAACAGATGTTTCACCTATGACTATACCAGTACCATGATCAACAAAAAAAGATTCTCCAATAGTTGCCCCCGGATGGATGTCAATTCCTGTAATTCCGTGCACATATTCACTCATCATTCTAGGAATAATCGGGACTTTTAAAAGGTGTAGTTGATGACTTAATCTGTAAATTGAAATGGCATAAAATCCTGGATATGCCAGATAAACTTCTTTAATACAGGTAGAAGCCGGGTCATTTTTTAGAAAAGAGGCGGCATCTAAATCTAGTTTTCTTCTAATAGTTAAAAACTGTTTTTGGAACGCATTCCATAAATTTTCGGCGTTTTGAATAGAAAGTTTAGATGAAATTTCTAAAAAGGTGTTTTTTAAATATTCCGTTTCCTCATCCAACTCATCAAACAGGTTATAAAACAAGCGTTTTGTAAATGGTTTTATATCCTCTTTTAAGCGTATATTATAATTTTTCATGAATTCATATCTCAATCAGGAAAACAAAATTAGTTAATAAAACTTTATTTTATTGATTGAATGACAACTTTTGGGGCTTCTTTACGACTTCCATCAAAACCATCAATACCACTTACAGTAGTATATTTCAACACATACTTCTTTCCAGGATTGATAATTCTATAAGCCGCTTGACACATTAAGGTTGCTTCATGAAATCCGCAGAGAATTAATTTTAGTTTTTCAGGATAGGTATTCACATCTCCTATAGCAAAAATACCAGGTATATTGGTTTGATAATTTAGACTATTATCTACTTTAATGGCATTTTTTTCTATTTCCAATCCCCAATTGGCAATAGGCCCTAATTTTGGAGACAAACCAAATAAAGGAATAAAATAATCTGTTTCTAGCAAAATCTTTTCATCCTCTTTAGTAATGGTAATACCTTCCAGCTTCTTATTACCATATAAGGCCGTTACCTCTGCTGGTGTGATAAGGTTAATCTTACCTAAAGCTTTTAATTCACTGACTTTCTCTACAGAATCTAAGGCGCCTCTAAATTCATTTCTTCTATGAATTAGGGTCACTTCAGAAGCCACATCAGCGAGAAATATACTCCAATCCAATGCCGAATCCCCTCCGCCAGAAATAACTACTTTTCTATTTCTGTAAACTTCAGGGTCTTTTATAAAATACTCAACCCCTTTTTCTTCGTAATAAGCAATATTTTCAATTAATGGTTTTCTGGGCTCAAAAGAACCTAAACCTCCCGCAATGGCAACTACCGGAGCATGATGTTGTGTACCTTTATTAGTAGTTACTATAAATGTTCCATCTTCTAACTTTTCAATAGTTTCAGCACGTTCTCCTAAAGTAAATCCAGGTTCAAACTGTTTCCCTTGTTCTATAAGATTTTTTGTTAAATCTCCCGCTAATATTTCTGGAAAGCCAGGAATATCATAGATAGGTTTTTTAGGATATATTTCAGAACATTGGCCGCCCGGTTGTGGTAAGGCATCTATTATATGGCATTTTAATTTTAATAATCCTGCTTCAAAAACCGTAAATAAACCGGTAGGGCCTGCTCCAATAATTAGTATATCTGTCTTAATCATTTCAAATTTCCTTTTTAGCAATTAATCCTCTGGTGAATTCATTCAGAGTGTCAACTTTCTGTTCAAAATCACCTTTAATAGTTT
Source organism: Flavobacteriales bacterium (assembly GCA_024643405.1). GTDB lineage: Bacteria > Bacteroidota > Bacteroidia > Flavobacteriales > Flavobacteriaceae > Yeosuana. The sequence goes on from JAHENA010000075.1 coordinate 4,106, forward strand.
TTCTATATTCATTTAAGTTTTTAACCAAATCATCCACATTCTCTGGAATGACGTCCTCAAAAAACTGACGTATTCGTTTGGCTGTTGTAGGTGATTTGCCGTTAGTCGAGATAGCTATTTTTACATTACCTTTTGTAACAATTCCACCCATATAAAAATCACAATACGGTGGATTATCAGCAACATTTACTAAAACGCCTTTCTTCTTACAATGTTTATATACTTTTACATTGACATCAGGAACATCAGTTGTTACAATAACTATGTGTTTTCCTTTTAAAAAGCGTTTGTTATAGCGTCGTTTTATTAATTTAACATTTCCTTTTTTTGCTAATTCTTTTGTACCCTCTCTAAACATAGGAGACACCAAGGTTATTTGTGCGTCTGGACTTGACTTTAAAAGAAAAGTGAGTTTTTCTTCGGCTACAAAACCACCACCTATAATAAGCACATTTAGATTGCTGAGTTTTAAAAAAACAGGATATAAATTATTTCTTTCCATTTATTAAACTTGCATGGATTTGATTTTAATATCCTGAATCATAGACGATAATGCCACTCTTTTATTAACGACATCTCCAATAATAATAATTGCTGGCGACGTTAATTGTTTTTCTTCAACCACTTTAAGAATGTTTTTAATCTTACCATAACCAACCTTTTCATCGATAGTGGTTCCGTTTTGAATAATAGCAATAGATACCTCATTTTTCCCTAAAGCTTTATAGATGTCAACAATTTCAATCAATTTACCCATTCCCATTAGGATGACCACAGTAGCAGTTGATTGCGCCGCTAAAACAATATCTTTTGATAGTTCATGAAATTTAGTGGTCCCGGTAAGTACCCAAAAACTTTCCGAAGCGTCTCTTTTGGTTAATGGAATGCCTTGATAAGCGGGAACAGCAAAAGAAGATGAAATACCAGGTACTACATACGTTTCAATATCAAATTGCTTTACATAATCAATCTCTTCCGCACCTCTACCAAAAATAAAGGGATCGCCTCCTTTTAATCTAACCACATGACCACTACTCTTCGCTCTGTTTACAATAAGTTCATTAATTTGTTCTTGCTGAAACGCATAACACCCTTTTCGCTTTCCAACAAAAATTGTTTCCGTATTTGGTGATGCGTATTTAAGTAGTTCTTCATTAATAAGTGCATCATATAAAATGACATCAGCAGACTCAATAGCTTTAATGGCTTTAAGAGTAATCAGATCCGGATCTCCTGGACCTGCACCAACTACCGTTAACATGGGTATTTTATTGATTAACTCCATATAAAATTAAACCATAAGATTTTTACCACTATCACTTTCTTGCGTTTTCAACCTATAAGCTTTTACATTATTTAAAAAATGATTTGCATTTTCAATGTATTTGGATGCAAAGGCTTCTGTAGGGGCATGTTCTTTAATTTGATAAATCATTTTGGAAAAAGCAACTCCCAAATCTAATTTTCCACTTAAATTAAACGTTTCCTCAAACTGAGTGATAATACCGGCTTGTGTATTGGTACTAATATTTTCCGCTAATAAAAGTGCCTTCGCCGAATTAACCATGGAGCTATAAGCATGATAGATTGCACTAGAATATACTTTATCTTCAAAAGAGGATTTTGCTTCTTCAATTTTTTCTTCACTTTCTAAAAATAAGGTGGAAATCAAATCGATGACCACGCCAGCACATTCACCAACACCAATAGCTTTTTCATATTTTTCAGAGGTTCCCCAATCTATGAAATCTTGCTGCGTAAGATTTGTAACATCCTGCAACTCATTTAAAAGGTCATAGAAGTAGCGTTCTCCAGTTAGTTTATAATATTCAATAAAGGTCTTCCCTTGTGCATTGGCTTCAAAATCATTTAAAATTTTCCGCAAGGCTTCCGGACCTCTTCTACTTGGAATTTTAACGACTTTATCAGCAAACAAACCGTTGCCATTACCCAGATTACCACCACCTAATAACACTTGTAATGCCGGTGCAACTAATTTATCTGGTGTACGCACGGACATGCCTTGAAAGCCAATATTGGCCATAGTGTGTTGCCCGCAGGCATTCATACAACCACTAATTTTTATAACCAAATCCTTGTTTTCTAAATACTGTGGGTACTCCGTTTTAATAACCCGCTCTAACTCTGCAGCAATTCCTGTACTACTTGCAATACCTAAATTACAGGTATCGGTACCCGGACAAGCAGTAATATCTACCGCTTTATTATAACCTGCTTCAGCAAACCCAAGTTTATCCAATTCTAAATAAAAATATGGCAGCAATTCTTCCTTTACAAAGGGGATTAAAATATTTTGCCTTAAGGTTAATCGAATTTCTCCAGCCCCATACTTTTCTACTAAATCAGCCAATAGTCTTGCTTTATCCGTATAGAAATCTCCTAACAACACTTTCACTCCAATGGCGACATAACCTTCTTGTTTTTGAGCAATAAGATTTGTTTTTTTCCAAGTTTCATATGCTTTATGATCAATAATCTGAACTTTTGGTGTTTTTACAGAAACAGGTTTTGAAGGCTGGTAGGATTCAAAATCTATTGGGACTGATTTAAATTCAATGGCTTTTTGTTCCTCTTCTACTAATTTTTTAAAAGCTTCTAAACTAATGTCCTTTATTAAGAATTTCATTCTAGCCTTGGCTCTGCTTCTGCGCTCACCATGCCGATCAAAAATTCTTAAAACACCTTCCATAACCGGAATAATTTTATCAGACGGTAAAAAACTATATAACTCGTCTGCATGTCTAGGCTGTGAACCCAATCCACCTCCAAGCATCACTTTAAAACCGCGAACGCCATTTTCAAGTTTAGCAATGAAACCCAAATCATGCATGTATGAAAGTCCGGTATCTTCATCTGATGATGAGAATGACACTTTAAACTTTCTACCCATTTCCTGACAAATAGGATTTCTTAAAAAGAATTTAAAAACTGCCTCTGCATAAGGTGAGACATCAAAAGGCTCATTGACATCAATACCGGCGGTTTCAGATGCTGTTACATTTCTAACGGTATTTCCACAAGCTTCCCTTAAGGTGACTTCATCCTTTTCTAAATCGGCCCACAGTTGAGGCGTTCTGTTTAAATCAACATGATGAATTTGGATATCCTGACGTGTGGTAATATGTAACCTTCCACGGGAATATTCATCAGAGACATCTGCGATTCTTCTTAACTGATTACTCATTACTTTGCCGTAAGGTAATTTGATTCGAATCATTTGAACACCTTCTTGACGCTGACCATAAACACCACGCGCCAAGCGAAGACTTCTGAATTTTTCTTCATCAATTTTACCTGAATTGAACAGCTCAATTTTTTGAGCTAACTCAATAATATCCTTTTCGACAATAGGATTTTCTATTTCCGTTCTAAAACTTTGCATGACCGTACCTGACCTTTCCTGAAACAGGAAAGCATTTTTTAATTATTTTCTATTGAATAAACCCTGCTCCAACAGTGTTATTTGTTTGTGAATCAATTAAAATAAACGAGCCATTTGTTCTATGGTTTTTAAATTGGTCATAAAAAATAGGCTTGTTTAATTTGAAGGTTACCTGGGCAATATCATTAACATTCAGCCCTGTAACATCCGTTTCAATACCTGAATAGTCAGGATTGATTTTATAATGAATTTTATCAACTTTTGCTAAGACTTTATTCACGCCATGTTGTACTATGTATTTACCACTCGTGGTTAATCGCGTAGCATCCATCCAGCAAATATTAGCTGTAAATTGCTTATCAATAGTTGGTAAATCACCCTCCTTAACAATCATATCACCTCTACTAACATTAATATCATTTTCTAAAGTTATAGTCACTGATGACCTTCTTGAAGCCGTTTGATATTTTTCATTATAGAAATATATCTCTTTTATTTTTGATTTTGTCTGTGATGGTAAAACCACAATATCATCACCAACACTTAATTCGCCTCCATATACTTTACCTGCATAACCCCTAAAATCATGAAACTCTTCAGTTTTAGGTCTGATAACATATTGTACAGGGAATCTTGGCGTCCCGACATTATAAACATCTTTCTTATCCAAAGCTTCCAAATGCTCCAATAAACTTTGTCCGGTATACCATGGCATTTTATCAGATCGGTTCACTACATTATCTCCTTTTAAAGCACTCACCGGAATAAAGGTTATTTTTTGATCCTGATAATCTCTCTTACTCATTAAAGACTCAAAATCCGCTTTAATTTTGTTATAAATGTCTTCAGAATAATCCACCAAATCCATTTTATTAATTGCCACCACAATATCCTTAATTCTTAATAGATTATTGATAAAGAAATGACGGTTGGTTTGTTCAATAACGCCCTTTCTTGCATCAATTAAAATAACAGAGGCCTGAGATGTTGAAGCGCCAGTTACCATGTTTCTTGTATATTCCACATGTCCCGGTGTATCAGCAATAATGTAACTTTTTTTAGCCGTTGAAAAATAAATATGAGCCACATCAATAGTGATCCCTTGTTCTCTTTCAGCCACTAACCCATCTGTTGCTAATGAAAAATCAAGATAATCATAGCCTTTTTGTTTACTGGTTTTTTCAATGGCTTCCAACTTATCCGTGGTTAATGATTTAGTGTCGTAAAGTATGCGTCCAATCAAGGTACTTTTACCGTCATCCACACTTCCAGCCGTTGCAATTTTTAATACTTCCATTTTTTTATATGAACCTTCTAAAAGAAGGAGTTTTTTTATTAAATTTTGAGTCTAAATATTTTAGAAATAACCTTGTTGTTTGCGTTTTTCCATAGCTGCTTCAGAACGTTTATCATCAATTCTGGCTCCGCGTTCTGATATAGTAGACTCTCTAATTTCTTGTACGACACTAGTGATATCAGCCGCTTCTGAAAAAACAGCAGCGGTGCAACTCATGTCACCAACTGTTCTAAATCTGACCATACGCTCTAAAACCTTTTCATCTTCTTCTTGGTATACATATTCAGAATGAGACCATATCAACCCATCACGTAAAAATACTTTTCGTTTGTGCGCAAAATAAATAGAAGGAATTTCAATGTCTTCCTTTTCAATGTAGGACCACACATCTAATTCTGTCCAGTTGGAAATAGGAAACACTCTAACGTTCTGACCATGTTCAATGTCTCCATTTAACATATCAAACAATTCCGGACGTTGATTTTTTTCATCCCATTGCCCAAAATCATCTCTTACTGAAAAAATTCTTTCTTTAGCTCTGGCTTTTTCCTCATCTCGTCTGGCACCACCAATACAAGCATCAAACTTAAACTCTTCAATGGCATCTAAAAGTGTGGTAGTTTGTAATGAGTTTCTACTAGAATATCTGCCAGATTCTTCTTTTACTCTTCCTTCATCAATAGAATCCTGAACATTTCTTACTATTAATTCTAAGCCTAATTCCTTTACCAATTTATCCCTGAATTGAATGGTTTCAGGAAAATTATGCCCCGTATCAATATGCATTAATGGAAAAGGTATTTTTGCCGGGTAAAACGCTTTTACGGCAAGTCTCACCAAGGTAATTGAATCCTTTCCGCCAGAAAATAGCAGCACTGGTTTATCAAATTGAGCCGCCACTTCCCTCATAATATATATAGCCTCGTTTTCTAGTGAATTAATATGTGATGTGTCTTTATTCATTTTTTTAATTTTCATTTACTTTAAGAATGTAATCCACACTCTCTGTTTTCTAATGCCTTTGTTGGATCAAAATATTTAAACTCATTTGGTAATTTATGTTCTTCTAAATAGGCATCTAAATCAGTGTCTGACCAATAGTAGAATGGACTTACTTTTAAAATGCCGTCTTTACTCATACTGAATATTCCAATACTGTCTCTAAACGCCGTTTGCCCTTTACGTAAGTTTGTAAACCATACTTTAGGTTTATGAATTTCCATTGCTCTTCTGAAAGGTTCTAATTTGACTTGCTCAGTAAACAAGGCGTGTTTTGGATCGTCAACATTAGGAATTCCCATCAAAACATCTCTATACGCTGCTGTTTGTTGCGGCACATATAAGGAGACTATTAATTGTAAATTTTCAATAACCTCATTGGCATGTCTGTACGTTTGTGGTGTATTGTAGCCAGTATCACACCAAACCACATCAACATTAGATTTAACTAAATTAACGGCATGTAAAATAGCCACTTCATAAGGTCTGAAATTAGTGGTAACAACAGCCTCATGACTAAATTCAAATGCCTTTTTAATAATATCCGTTGGCTTTGCTTCTTTATATAGAAGATTTAATTCATTTAATTGCTCTTTTGTAATCATAATAAATCGTGTTATCTACCCCATTTAATTGTATTCCAGATACGCTCATGAAAAAAATATAAAATCATTTTTGTAACCAGTTCTATAGAACCTATAGAAAAAGCCAATTCTAGTTTTCCTGTAATAAACCAGGATATTAAAATGGTATCTACAGTTCCGACTATTCTCCAGCTAACAGACTTGGCTATACTTCTGAAAGGTCTTTCTGTTGCTGCATCAGTTTTATATGATGACTTCTCTTTTTCTCTTGAATTAGTTAATACGTGTCCGATCATTCCACAATGAATTATATTATTCCTATCGATTTAGTAGGAATTACAAAAGTAACACATTTTATGAGATACCAAACAATATTAATTATTTTTTGTAATAATGAAATATTCTTGGCTTAAACCGCAAAAAACTAACCAAATAATATAATATTTTGAGAAATTGATAATGCTATTTGATAGACAAATCTTCTAAAGTAGTATTTCGAAGTACTTGAAGTGTGCTGTCTCTAACTTCAATCATTAATTTATTGACGGTACACTTATTCTCATCAGGGCAATCATCACACTTTTCGTAAAAATTTAAACTCACACAAGGCACCATGGCAATAGGTCCTTCAAGAACACGCATCACATCCGCCATAATAATCTCAGAAGGTCTTTTAATAAGATAATATCCACCATGCTTTCCTTTTTTAGAACCTAAACATCCTGACTTTCTTAAGGTAAGTAAAATACTTTCTAAAAATTTCTGAGGAATTTGTTCGCTTTTGGCAATTTCACCTACTTGCACAGGCTTATTGCCCTCTTGTCTTGCAATATAGGTAAGCGCTTTTAAACCGTATTTCGTTTTTTTAGATAGCATGATGCTAATATACTCAATTTAAAGCTTGCTTCAAATCGTTTATAATATCATCTACATGTTCCAATCCTACCGAAACTCTAACCAAACCATCTGTAATACTTACGCCTAATCTTTCGTCTTCAGACAATTTACTATGCGTAGTAGAGGCCGGATGTGTCACAATACTTCTGGTATCTCCCAAGTTTGCAGACAACGAACACATTTTTATTGTATTTATAAATTTTCGTCCTGCTGCGATACCACCTTTTATTTCAAAAGCGACAATATTACCTCCTAATTTCATTTGCTTTTTAGCCACTTCATATTGCGGATGCGATTTTAAAAAAGGGTATTTCACCCAATTCACATTAGGATGTGCTTCTAAAAATTCGGCCACTTTTAAGGCGTTTTCACAATGTTTATCTACCCTCACAGACAGTGTTTCCAGACTTTTAGATAAAACCCAGGCATTAAAAGGTGATAAGGCCGGACCTGTATTTCTGGAAAACAGATAAATGTCTCTAATTAAATCAGCGCTACCAACAGTGACACCTCCTAAAACTCTTCCTTGTCCATCAATTAATTTAGTAGCCGAATGAATCACTAAATGGGCACCAAATTTAATGGGTTGTTGCAAATAAGGTGTCGCAAAACAATTGTCTATAATTAAAATTAAATTATGTTTTTTGGCAATACTTCCTAACAACTCTAAATCAATAATATCAATTGCTGGGTTTGTAGGTGATTCAGCGTATAATATTTTAGTGTTTGAAGTTATGAAACTCTCTATGGTTTCTGGTTCATTGATATTAAAATAACTCGTTGAAATATTCCATTTTGGGAAATAAGTAGTGAACAAAGCATGTGTAGAACCAAATACAGAACGCGCCGAAACAATATGATCTCCGCTGTTTAATAAAGCGGCAAAAGTAGAAAATACAGCAGCCATGCCTGTAGCAAATGCATAGCCACTTTCGGCTCCTTCCATTTTACAAATTTTTTCTACAAACTCACTGGTATTTGGATTTGAAAAGCGACTATAAATGTTACGCTCCTTTTCTTCTGTAAAGGAAGCACGCATATCCTCAGCGTCTTCAAAAACAAAACTTGAAGTTAAATACAGTGGTGTTGAGTGCTCTAAAAAGTTTGTTCGTTCTAGTTGTGTGCGAATGGCTTCCGTTTCAAAATTCCATTTTTCTTCATTCATAACGCTCTAATTTATATGTTTTGACAATCTTAAAATATCTCCAAAAACACCTCTGCCAGTCACTTCTGCCCCAGCGCCTGCACCTTGAATAACAATAGGTTGCTCTCCGTAAGATTCAGTAAATATTTCAAAAATAGCATCAGAACCTTGAATATGACCTAAAGTACTGTCTTTTGGAATAGATACTAATTTTACTTCTAAATTACCTTTATCCTGTGATAAATCACCTGATAAATCTCCAATATATCTTAAAACGTGATCTGGTTTTTGATTGTCCTTTATCATTTGAAATTCAGCATCCAATAAGTGCAATTGTTTTAAAAATTCAGGCACTGAAATATTTTGATATGGTTCTGGAATTAAATTTTGAACTGAAACATCTTCAAACTCATTTAGCAAATCTAATTCTCTGGCCAAAATTAACAACTTTCTGGCAACATCATTACCAGAGAAATCTTCTCGTGGGTCAGGTTCCGTAAAACCTTTATCAATAGTCTCTTTAACTATAGTGCTAAATGGCTTGTTTTGAACTGAGAAATTATTAAATAAATAACTTAAAGTCCCTGAGAAAACACCACGAATTCTTGTAATATTTTCTCCAGATTCATGTAATAACTTAATGGTATCAATTAAAGGCAAACCAGCACCAACCGTGGTTTCATATAAATATTGTTTGTTATGCTTTTTGAGCTGATTCCTCAAATCCTCATAAAATTCATGAGAAATTGTATTAGCTATTTTATTGGATGATACTAAATCAAACCCGGCTTCTACCAAAGGAATATAATGATTATAAAAACTGGAGCTTGCCGTATTATCAACAGCAATTAAATTTTCCAAATGATGCTTTTTTGCATAAATAATAATATCATCAATAGAACTATCTAAACTTGAAGTTTTTATCGTATCCTTCCAATTTTTATCAACACCATTCTTGCTTAGAATTATTTTTTTTGAATTAGCAATTGCAAAAATATTGAGGTTGATTCCTTTTCTTTTTTCTATGTCTTCTTTTGATTTTAAAATTTGATTAATTAAGGCACCGCCCACTAGACCATGTCCGAAAATGGCAATATTGATTTTTTTAGAAACCCCAAATATTTCACCATGAATCACATTCATAGCTTTATGCAACTGGTTCTTTTTTACAACCAAACTGACGTTTCTTCCTGTAACGGTATTATTAAATAATAATGGAGTGATTTGGTTTTTAATAAGTGCATTAAATGGTTTATGAAATGAACTCAATTCAATACCTATGATTGAAATTACGGCAACATCATCAACAATTCCTATCTTATTTACATCCTGAGAATAAAAATCATTTTCAAATTCACGCTCTAACGCAATCACAGCTTTTGTTGCTTTATCAGCATTAATAATTAATCCAATACCTCTTTCTGAAGACCCTTGAGAAATGATGCTCACACTGATATCCTGACCTGCCAAGGCACCGAAAATTCTTGCATCTACACCACTTTTACCTAATAAACCACGCCCTTCTAAATTTAACAAAGCCACATTATCTAAAACTGATAAAGAGGTTACCTCTTTAGAGTTTGGTTTTGCAGTAATTAAAGTCCCCTCATCTTCTGAATTAAAGGTGTTTAATATCCTCAGATTGATGTTTTTTTCTACGAGAGGAATTATGGTTTTAGCATGTAAAACAGTAGTTCCAAAATTAGCCAGTTCATTGGCTTCACTAAAAGATAGCTCACGTATTTTTTGAGCATCTTC
>JAHENA010000076.1 GCA_024643405.1 Flavobacteriales bacterium
GGAAAAAGTGCTTTCTTCATAATTTAAAATTACGATTTTTATTTTAAAGCTTCTTCAATAGCATTATCAAATAATTCACTAAGACTTATACCAGCACATGCGGCTTGCTGCGGTAATATACTTTGTCTGGTTAAACCAGGTACAGTATTAACTTCAAGTAAATGAGGTTCACCTTCTTTAAAAATATACTCACTTCTTGAAAAACCTTTCATTTTTAAAACTTCATACACCTGTTTGGCTACTTTATTTACTTTATCTTCTTGTTCTTTTGATAGTCGTGCGGGCGTAATTTCTTGGGACTCACCCAGATATTTTGCTTTATAATCAAAAAAGTCGTTATTAGATACTATTTCTGTTATGGGCAACACTTTGGTTTTGCCTTTATAGGTAATCACACCAACGGAGACTTCGGTACCATCTAAAAACGATTCAATAATAATTTCATCATCTTCTTTAAAAGCAACCTCGATAGCATCCTGTAATGCTTCTTTTTTATACACTTTAGTAATACCAAAACTACTGCCTGCTTTATTGGCTTTTACAAAACAAGGTAAGCCCACTTTTTTAATAATGGCGTCTTCGTTAATGGAGTCACCCAAATTAATATAATAGGATTCCGCGGTTTTAATGCCATATGGCTTTAAAACACTTAAGCAATCACGTTTATTAAAGGTTAAACTTGCCTGATACATACCACAACTGGTTTGCGGTATATTTAGAAGTTTAAAATAAGCTTGCATAAAACCATCTTCTCCTGGAGACCCATGAATGGCATTAAAAACGCAATCAAATTTTATTTTTGATTGGTTTACTGTTACTGAAAAATCATTTTTATCTATGGTGAATTCCTTGTTTTGAGTATCAACATACACCCATTTGTCTTTAAAAATATGAATACGAAAGGCGTTATATTTTGAGGGGTTTAAGGTTTCAAAAACGACGTTTCCACTTTTCAATGAGATGTCATATTCACTGGAATATCCGCCCATAATTATAGCAATATTTTTTTTCATGTTCTCAATCGGGTTTCTTAAATCAAATAATTCTTTAGAAAAAGACGTTTTGTAAAAATATCATTTATTTATTCCAAACAATCGTATCAGGAAAAAAATTAATGTAACTTTTTTAAACTTTTTTCAAAGTGTGTAACGTATATAATTCAAACGAAAATTAAACCAATTAAATTTTAAAACATAAAATTGTTTAGTTTTGTCAAAACTATTGAATAGCCATGAGCCTTATTAAATTCCTTTCAAGTAAAACCTTTTTTAAACAATTGGGATTGGCCGTTGTTGCCATTGTAGTGTTAAGTTTTATCTTATTAAAATGGTTGAATATTTCAACCAATCACGGCGAGTTTGAGACGGTACCAAATCTTACTGGAAAATCAATAAGTGTGGCTCAAATAGAACTTGAACAAAATAATTTAGAACTTAAAATTCAAGATTCAGCCAATTTTAATCCAAAATACCCGAGGTTTTCAGTGATTGAACAAGACCCAAAAGCAGGTACGATGGTTAAAAAGGATAGAAAAATATATATCACACTCAATCCTTCAGGTTATAGAAAAATGTCTGTGCCAGACTTAAAAGAACGCACGTTCAGACAGGCGAAACCAACACTTGAAGCCATAGGTTTTGCAGTTGGGAAAGTTTCTTATGTTGATAATATAGGGAAAGATATGGTGCTTAAAATGATGTTTGAAGGTACAGAAATCAAACCAGGCGACATGTTACCTAAAACCTCAAAAATTGATTTGGTACTTGGTAATGGAAACAGACCAAATTAATCATGGAAGACTACAATTCTAATGTGCCAGAAGATGATAATGATGATTTGTATGAACATCATTCATTTACTGTAGATAAAGGGCAATCTCCACTTCGTATAGATAAATACTTAATGAATCGTATTGAAAATGCGACCCGAAACAAAATTCAGGAGGGGGCCAAAAACGGAAGCATTTTTGTAAATGGCGTCCCCGTAAAATCAAATTATAAAGTAAAACCTTATGATGTGATTAAAGTGTTGTTCGCGCATCCGCCTTATGAAAACTTACTGGTTGGTGAAAATATTCCATTAGATGTGGTTTATGAAGATGACACTTTGTTGGTGGTTAATAAGCCAGCAGGTATGGTGGTACATCCTGGCCATGGTAATTACTCAGGTACTTTAATAAATGCCCTTATTTACAGATTTGATAATTTACCAAATAACTCCAGTGACAGACCTGGATTGGTTCATCGTATAGATAAAGATACCAGTGGTCTTTTAGTGATTGCCAAAACCGAGCAGGCTATGGCGCATTTATCGCTTCAGTTTGCTGAAAAAACCAGTGAGCGGGAATATGTGGCTTTAGTTTGGGGAAATATAGAAACTGAGGAAGGTACTATTGAAGGTAATATTGGCAGGCATCCTAAAAACAGATTGCAGAATACCGTGTATTTTGGTGATGAGGAAGATAAAGGCAAGCCGGCTATAACACATTATAAAGTATTAGAGCGCTTAGGTTATGTCACTTTAGTGTCATGCAAATTAGAAACAGGGAGAACGCATCAAATACGTGTGCATATGAAACATATAGGGCATACGCTTTTTAACGATGAGCGTTATGGTGGTGAAAAAATATTAAAAGGCACCACTTTTACAAAATATAAGCAGTTTGTCGATAACTGTTTTAAAATATTACCGCGCCAAGCACTGCATGCTAAAACTCTTGGTTTTATACACCCTAAAACAGGTGAGTTCATGCGATTTGAATCAGAAATTCCTGAGGATATGCAGCAGTGTATTGAAAAATGGCGCTCTTACGTAAAACATCAGGATATTGAGTAGTTGGGCGTTCCCTTCCAGGTCGCGCTATCGGCAGTCGCTCTTTTCAAGGAGCTCCAACAAAGCCTCCATCGCTAACGCATTGGGTTTACTATCATTTCAATCTATCAAGCCATTATAAATAATTGTGATGTACATTTTTCAATGTTACCTAGTAGTCGTAAATTTGACTTCAATTACAAACTGATTATTTTATGAAACTTGTTATATCACCCGCAAAATCATTGGATTTTGACTCTAAAGTGCCAACGATACAGGCATCTCATGCCTTATTTTTAAAAGAGTCCGAACGTCTCAATAAACTTCTAAAAAAGAAATCAGCTAAAAGTTTATCAAAACTTATGAGTATCTCAGATGCTTTAGGGCAACTTAATTATGAGCGTAATCAGGAATGGCAATTACCTTTTAATTCAGATAATGCGCGTCAGGCTATTTATGCCTTTAATGGTGATGTTTACAGAGGGATGGATGCGTATACTATTCCAGAAGATAAATTAGACGTGCTTCAAAATACCGTTAGAATTCTTTCTGGTTTATATGGTGTTTTAAAGCCTATGGATTTAATGCAGCCATATCGATTAGAAATGGGCACAAAAATGCCAGTTGGTAAACATAAAAACTTATATCAGTTTTGGAGTAAAACAGTCACCAAAGCATTAAATGAAGAGCTTCAAGAAGGCGAGTTGTTTTTAAACCTTGCCAGTAGTGAATATTTTAAGGTCATTGACACCAAAGCACTTAAAGTGCCTGTAATTCATATTGAGTTTAAAGACTTCAATAAAGGGGAGTATAAAATAATTGGAATTTTTGCAAAATTAGCACGCGGACTTATGACGCGATATATATTGGATTCCAATGCAAAATCTATAGATGACATTAAAGGCTTTAATTATGAAGGCTATGGTTTTAGTGAAGCCATGTCAAACGAAAAGCACTTGGTTTTTACAAGGTAATTATTTAGCTGTTGCCTTATTGTTGATATCTAATTTATTTTCAACGGAGCGGCGTTTTTTTATTCTAGGTCTTCTGCTGCCAAAAGTACCTCTGTTTATTTTTCCGCGCTTTGTTTTTTTGTCTCCTTTACCCATAATTTAGCCTATTTTTGAATTAATAAAATACGAAAATTTATAGAAATATACAAGTTGCTTCTTGATTCGTGTAGTATTTACAAATGGCCAATTTTAACTTAATATGCCAAAGCAGGGCAATTTTTTTTTAAAAGAGCAAATTTTAGAAAAATTAAATATTATTTTAGTTAACATATTATATCAACAAAAATATATGCTATGAAAAAATCTACTTATCATTTTAAAAAAACAGTCTTTTTAATAGTCTTAATTTCATTATTTTCATTTTCATTCATGGCTCAAAACACCAATTCTAATGGTGTTTCAAGTGATTTTTGGGACCATGTGCGCTTTGGTGGTGGTATAGGTTTAAGTTTTGGTAATGGCTTTTTTAGTGGTACACTAGCACCAAGTGCTATTTATCAATTTAATGAACAAGTGGCAATGGGTCTTGGTTTAAGTGGGACTTATAATACCCAAAAAGATTTGTATAAATCATCTATTATTGGAGTCAGTATTGTGGGTTTGGTGAATCCCATTCGTGAAATTCAGCTTTCTGCAGAATTTGAAGAACTTAATGTCAGTAGAAACTGGGACAGCAGGACTGGTTTCGCCAATGAGAATTACTGGTATCCGGCATTGTTTTTAGGAGTTGGTTATAACAGTGGTCCTGTTACTTTTGGAGTGAGATTTGATGTGCTTTATGACAGAAACAAGAGTATTTACTCAGAGTCATGGGTGCCTTTTGTAAGAGTTTATTTTTAATTTAATTATTACTTTTTCACTTTTATTCTATATATACATTCCTTTAAGACGTGTTTAAACACCAGCATCCATATGTGCCGTTTATTAAAAATGACACTACCAAATTAATTGTTGGTACCTTACCACCACCGCGTTTTTCAACTGGAGATCTTTTGGAAAAGGATGTTGACTTTTGTTATGGAAGTTATTACAATTCACTATGGTTATTTATTGATAAAATCCATGATTTAAAACTGCGTTTTGATAACTCTCAAGAAGCCATTCAGCAGCGTAAGCAATTTTTAATAGACCATAAAATAGGGGTTTGTGATATTGTAGAATCTTGTGAAAGAGATAAAATAGATGCCTCAGATTTGGGTATGCAAAATATTGTTTTACGTAACATAATTGGTTATTTAATTAAATACACAGAAGTTGACACGCTTTTATTTACAGGTGGTAACAGTAAAAATGGACCGGAATATTTTTTTAGAAAACATTTAAAGGAACATGGTTTAAAACTTGAACTGGTATCAAATGAGATTCCTCGTATTCATCAATTTTCTCTTAATGGGAGACAAATCAGAACCGTTTCATTAACCTCGGCATCTGGCAGTGCCAACAGAGCAGTTGGAAGTATGCCTTTATATCAGCAACTAAAAAGTAGAAATTCTAACTTTACTACCTTTGATTTTAGAGTAATGCAGTATAGAGAATACATTTAAGTAGCCTCCAAATATTTAATTAATTCGATAATACTTTCTTGATTGTTGTAATCCAGTTCATGATTTTTTTTAAAAGACTTAATTAATTCTTTTTTATCACTGAACAATTTTATCAATTGGTTTATATTTTTAAAATTGGCCATTTTACCATCTAATTTTAGCCAATAGATGGTATAAGGTTTTGCTTTATAACCATCAGGTAATGAAAGTTCATATTGTATTCCTCTTTCTTCAATGGAGGTAAATGATGTGTTTGATGAGGTTTGAGAGTTTCCTCCATATCCGCTTGTTGTACCAGGTGCTTCTAGGCGGCATTTGTATTCTGCATAAAGATTATGCTCCGAAGCATATAATAATTCTAAGAATGTATTGTCTATTCTACAAAACTTTCTATTGTTTATATATACAGTGTCTATAAGGCTTAGTTGATTTTCTGTTATTGCTAATTTTTTTCCATTTTCATCAAAAATCATTTGTTCAGACAATGAATTATAATTAAGCCAAGCTTTAAGGTGTTGTCCGTTTTTCATCAAAATATCTCCTCCTGAAAATTGAGGTAAAACATAATGAGAAAGGCCTGAAGATCCTATTTGTCCATAGACAGGAATTAACATTAAACTAAAAATTAAACAATAAATAGTATTTTTCATATTCTATGACTTTTAATTAAATGTTACTAAGTATAATTAATAAATTGGTAATCACCAAATTATATATTTTTTTACACAAAATAAAACTTGTACTCAGTATCAAATAAATAAGTGTACCTTTGACGCTAATTAAAAGAATGACACTAACAATTAGATGGTCATTTACCAAATAATTTATATGTCATTTAACACCTTAGGCTTATCTGAAGCCTTGCTAAAAGCTATTAGCAAAAAAGGCTATACAACGCCTAGTCCAATTCAATTAAAGGCCATTCCACCAATTTTAGAAGGTAAAGATATTTTGGCTTCGGCACAAACAGGAACTGGTAAAACGGCAGGCTTCACATTACCATTACTACATATTTTATCTGAAAATCCAAAAGAAAAGTTCAGACCAATCCGTGCCTTAGTATTAACACCAACCCGAGAATTAGCAGCACAAGTGTATGCGAATGTAAAAGAGTATGGTGAGTTTTTAGATATACGCAGTGCCGTAATTTTTGGCGGTGTTAATCAAAATCCACAAGTCGCAACAATGCGTCAAGGAATTGACGTTTTAGTAGCAACTCCTGGGCGTTTATTGGATTTAATTAATCAAAATTATATCTCATTAAAACGCGTTGAGATTTTGGTTTTAGATGAAGCTGATCGTATGCTCGATATGGGGTTTTTACGTGATATTGAGCGTATTATAAAAATGATGCCAGTAAAGCGACAAAATTTAATGTTTTCAGCAACATTTTCGCAGGATATAAAAAAATTGGCTCATGGTATTTTAAATCATCCGGTTCACGTTGAAGCGACTCCAGAAAACACAACGGTGGAGGCCATTTCACAAAAAGTATATAGAGTAGCGAAAGGATTGAAAACCGATTTGATTATCAAATTAATCTCTGATGGTAACTGGAAACAGGTTTTGGTTTTTACGCGCACAAAACATGGCGCCAATAAATTATGTGAAAAAATGGCAAAGGCTGGTATTAAGGCAGCTGCTATACATGGAAATAAAAGCCAGGGAGCACGTACAAAAGCTTTGGGAGGGTTTAAAAGTGGAAATATAAGTGTTTTAGTGGCTACCGATATTGCTGCTCGTGGTTTGGATATTCCGTTATTACCTCACGTTATTAATTTTGAATTACCTAACATTTCAGAAGATTATGTGCACAGAATAGGAAGAACGGGTAGGGCAGGTGCCAGTGGAGAAGCTATATCTCTAGTAAGTGCTGATGAAACAGCGTTTTTGCGTGATATTGAAAAGTTGGTAGGAATGAAAATTCCTATTGAAATTATGGAAGGATTCGAACCCGATCCAAATGCTTCTACTGAACCTGAAAAAAGGCAACAACGCGGTGGTGGTAATAGGTCTAGAAATAATGATTCTCATACTAATACTCGAAAGAATAATAGTTCTAGACGTCCAAAACGGAATTCAGATAGGCGCCGAAATGATAGAAAACTTTAATAAAGTATGGAGGCACAACCAAATAATCCGCTTCACGGTATTACCTTAGAACAAATTATTAATGATTTGGTGTCTCATTATGGCTGGGAATACATGGGTTACATCATTAAAATTAAATGTTTTACAACTGATCCTTCAATAAAATCAAGTTTAACTTTTTTAAGAAAAACGCCTTGGGCTAGAGCTAAAGTTGAACGTATGTATTTAGATATGCTCAATAAATAAAAGCCCAAATAATTTTCCTAAAACACCTTTGTTAAAAAGTCAGCAATATTTTCTTGATTTGATTTGATGAGTTGTTCTCTAGCGCTGGCAATATCTTGTGGTTTTTTATCTTGTGAGAGTTTAAATTTACCTTCCCAATTGGTAATGCTTATTTCAAAACCTTTTACATAATTTATAGCACCTGCCATTCTTGGGTTATTGGCTTCTAAAACGTATTTATGATCCGGTTGTTCCAAAAATTCAGTCATTTTTATCATACTCTTTTTTACAGCCTCAGAATCATTTATGGACTTGACATGGCCTTTCAAATGCACTTTAATGTAATTCCATGTAGGTAACTGCGTAGTTGTATAAATACTGGGAGAAATATAACATTGAGGTCCTGAAAAAATAACCGTCACTGGGTTATTGTTTTTTAGCAATTCAGCCTGCGGGTTATATAAATCTATATGGCCAATCAAGGTTTTGGTAGTTTCATCAAAAATCAAGGGCAGATGGGTAATCAATGGTTCGTCATTTTTAACAGAAATTAAAGTGGCCAACGGATAGCTTTTAATCACCTCTATCATATGATTTATAGTGTGATCCTGATGATGCTTTGGTGGATAATTCAAGTTGCTAAATATTTTAAATTAGGGATTGTTGATTTATAAATTTACAATATTTATCTTTATCAAATGCAAGAAAAAACTAGCTCGTTTTCTATTAAAAACTGGTCTCAAGATGATCAGCCAAGAGAGAAATTATTAAATAAAGGAAAAGCCGCTTTAAGCGATGCAGAATTGGTTGCTATTTTAATTGGTTCTGGTAATAGAGAAGAAAGCGCGGTTGATTTATCAAAACGGATATTGAAGGGTGTTGAGAATAATTTAAGTGAGTTAGGAAAGTTATCAATAAAACAATTGATGGATTTTAAAGGTATTGGTGAAGCTAAAGCCATTACTATTATAGCTGCTTTGGAATTAGGAAGAAGACGCAGAAGTGAAGATGCCCTGGAAAAAAAGAAAATAGTTTCAAGTCTCTCTGCCTTTGAATTAATGCAACCTATTATAGGTGATATACAACATGAAGAATTTTGGATTATCTATTTAAATAATTCTAATAAAGTTATTCAAAAAAATCAGTTGAGTAAAGGCGGAATTACGGGCACATTGGTCGACGTAAGACTGGTACTTAAGAATGCCCTAGAAGTTGGGGCCACAGGTATCATTCTTGCTCATAATCATCCCTCAGGGACTTTAACACCTAGTGAAGCCGATAAACAATTGACTAATAAACTGAAAGTAGCTTCTGAAAGTTTAGATATAAAAGTGCTGGATCATGTCATTGTGACTGAAAAGGCATACTTTAGTTTTGCCGATGAAAACCTGTTGTAATGCTTTTAGTTTATACACATAAAATAACACCTAGATTAAGATATGTTTTTAAGCATATTTGTACCCGGCTTTTAGGAATTGAAGTTTCTTTTACTACAACTATCGAGGAATTTATAGCGCATGACAGTTTAAAAATGTCATATACAAAGCAACAACTTGGCAATGAAATATTTGTTAAAAGCCACGAAATTTTGTTTGAACAAGGCTTGTCGGACGTGGAGATAAATGTCCATGATTGGGAAAACACCAAATGCTTCTTTTATAATGGCGATAAAAGCTCTATGCCCTTTGATATATTTGCGGCTTCCTTTTATTTGCTTTCAAGATATGAGGAGTATTTGCCTCATGTTAATGATGAATTTGGTAGGTTTTCAGCTACAGAAAGCATCGCTTATAAGCATGGTTTTTTACATCAACCCGTGGTAGATATTTGGGCCTACAAGTTTAAAGAGAAATTACAAATTCAATACCCTAAATATAAATTTACTCAAAGAGTATATAGTATTAAACCTATTATAGATGTACCATCTGCTTATAATTTTAAGCTAAAAGGCCTCTTAAGAACTTTTGGTGGAACTCTTAAAGATTTGGCCGAATTTAAATTAAAACGTCTGTATTATAGATACATGGTTATTTTTGGGTTTAAGCATGATCCTTTTGATACGTTTAAATATATTATTAATAAGCAAAAGCAAACAAAATATAAGTTTTTATTCTTTTTTTTGATTGGTGCTTATTCAACTTATGACAAAGGAATTAATCCAAATAAAAAGAAATTTGTTTCGCTTATAAAATCAGTTGCAGATTATTGTAAAGTTGGTTTAAAAACCTCTTATTTTGCAATCCAAGATCCAGCAGTATTAAAAAAGGAAAAGATAAGGATGGAAGCAATTATTAATACAGATTTAACGGCTTCAAGAAACTCTTTTTCAAAGCTTAATCTGCCTGAGTCCTATAGGAATTTAATAGAGCTAGAAATTCAAGAAGATTACACTATGGGTTATGTGAACCAAATAGGCTTTAGGGCAGGAACTTGTTCTCCTTTTTTGTTTTATGACTTAGATTATGAAGTACAAACACCACTTAAAATATGGTCATACCATCTCATGGATTATTGTTTGCTAAAAACCCATTCTTTATTAGACAAAAAAAAGGTGTTATTTGAAATAATGAATGAGGTAAAAAATGTGGATGGAGAATTTGTGCCTGTTTTTCATAATTATACTTTTAGTGATTTAGATAGGTGGAAGGGTTTTAAGGAGTTGTTTAATATGATTTTAGATTCAGCAAATGAAAATTGAAAATATAACCGATGTTTTTTTTGATTTAGATCATACCCTTTGGGATTTTGATAAAAACTCTTCATTAACTTTTCAAAAGATTTTTGAAATAAATGAAATTGAGGTTAATATAAGTGAGTTTTTAAGTTTTTATGAACCCATCAATCTAAATTACTGGAAGCTTTACCGCGAAGAGAAAATAGATAAGGCTTCATTAAGGTTTGGACGTTTAAATGATGCATTTTTAGCTGTAAATAGGGTAATAGATAAGGAAAAAATATTTAAACTTTCTGAGGATTATATAGCACATTTGACATCTTTTAATCATCTTTTTGAAAACACCATTGATGTGCTTGAATATTTAAGCGTTAAATACAACCTTCACATCATTACCAATGGTTTTGAAGAGGTTCAACAAAAGAAGCTTTCACAATCTAATATTGACCATTATTTTAAAACAGTTACAAATTCAGAGCATGTTGGCGTAAAGAAGCCAAACCCTAAAATTTTTAATTATGCCATTGAAATTGCACAAACGAATGTCAAACAGAGTATAATGATTGGTGATAATTATGAAGCTGATATTCTTGGCGCCCATAATATAGGGATGGATACTATTTTTTTTAACATTACTAATCATAGTAATGAATATAAAATCAAACAAATAAATAATCTAATTCAACTTAAAACTTTTTTGTGAGTTGAAAGGCTAAAAATATAATAAAATGAAGATTAAGGTTTTTACAATACTCATGTCACTGGCATTCATTGTCGGTGCATTTTCTCAATCCAATTTAAATAATTATAAATATATCATTGTTCCTAAAAAGTATGATTTTTTAAAAGAAACAGATCAATACAGACTGAATGGCCTAACAAAGTTTTTGTTTGAAAAATATGGATTTTTGACGTTGATGGACGGTGATAATTATCCTGATGATTTGCTTAAAAACAGATGTTTGGCTTTAAATTCAAATGTTATTAATGATTCAGGAATTTTTAAAACAAAATTAAAAGTTGAACTTAAAGATTGTGCTGATAAAGTAGTTTTTGCCAGTGATATAGGAGAAACTAGAGAAAAGGACTTTGGTAAAGCATATAATGAGGCCTTGCGTAACGCATTTATATCTTTTGAAGCAATATCATATAAATATGAACCAAAGGAAAATAAAGTATCTGGCATAGAGAATCAGGAGTTACAAAAGGAACCGGAAATATTAAAGGAGGAAAAGATGACAGAAGTTATCCCTGTGGAAGAGACAAATGTTGGTGCAGTTGCCGCTATTGCCGCTATTGAAACCGCTATAAGTCCTTCTGATGATAAAAATGTTTCAGATATATTGTACGCTCAGGTCACGGAAAATGGCTTTCAATTAGTTGATAGTACTCCAAAAGTGATTTATAAAATTATGGAGACTGGCTTAAGTAAAGTATTTGTAGTTGATGGAAAAAATGGCATTTTATATGAAAAGGATGGAAACTGGATTTTAGAATTTTATGAGGGTAATATCTTAAAACAAGAAACTTTAAATATTAAATTTTAAAATTAATAACCATACTTGTCTTTCCAGCGTTGCTTTAAAAATTCCTGATAAGCTTTTTCTCGGGCATTATTTCCGGGCTCATAGATTTTATAGCCTTTAAGTTCCTCGGGCATAAATTCTTGATCAGCAAAATTTTGCTCATAGTTATGAGCGTATTTATAATTGTCACCATAACCAAGTTCCTTCATTAATTTTGTCGGAGCATTCCTTATTTCTAAAGGCACTGATAAATCACCTTTCTCTTTAACCAATTGTTGAGCCTTATTAATGGCCATATAAGCGGCATTACTTTTAGGTGAGCATGCTAAGTAGGTGGCACATTGACTCAGAATAATTCTAGATTCAGGAAATCCTATAGTAGTTACAGCCTGAAAAGTGTTATTAGCAATAACCAGTGCGGTAGGGTTGGCATTGCCAATATCCTCACTAGCCAAAATAAGTAAACGTCTGGCTATAAATTTAACATCTTCACCACCTTCAATCATTCTTGCTAGCCAGTATACAGCTGCATTTGGATCGCTACCACGAATGGATTTAATAAACGCCGAAATAATATCGTAGTGTTGTTCACCAGTTTTGTCATATCTAACCGTATTGTTTTGTACTTTTTTTAATACAGAAGCATCTGTAACAATGATATCATCGGTATCTTCTGAATTTATTATCAACTCAAAAATGTTTAATAATTTTCTGGCATCACCACCTGATAGTTTTAAAAGCGCATTAGTTTCTTGCAGTTGAATATTTTTTTTTGATAAATAGACATCTTGGTTTAAGGCTCGATCTAAAAGGATTTCTAAATCTTTCTTTTCAAAAGCATTGAGAACATAAACCTGACAACGGGATAAAAGAGCAGGAATAACTTCAAAACTAGGGTTTTCAGTCGTGGCGCCAATCAATGTAATCCAACCTTTTTCAACAGCTTGTAATAAGGAGTCTTGTTGTGATTTGCTAAACCGGTGAATTTCATCAATAAATAAAATGGGGTTTTTTGTAGTGAAAAGGCCACCACTTTGTTTGGCTTTTTCAATAACCTCACGAATGTCTTTAACTCCAGAATTTATAGCGCTTAGGGTATAAAAGGGTCTGCCGGATTCTGAGGCTATGATATTGGCAAGTGTGGTTTTTCCAGTGCCAGGTGGACCCCAGAAAATCATGGATGGAATGAGACCTTGTTTAATTTGCTGAGTTAAAGAACCATGTTCTCCAACTAAATGGTTTTGACTCAGATAATCAACCAGAGTTTTGGGTCTTAATCGTTCAGCTAAAGGTTCATTCATAAACGTAAAATTAAAGTAATTTTTTAAGTTTTAGACTTGGCGTCGATAAATTAAATGGAATATTAAACTGACATTTTAGCATTTATGAAACAATTGGTTGACTATTTGCTATTTTTATCTATATGAATAAAGAAGAACATTTTAAGTTTTCTAATGGCGTAGTAGCTTATCCTATTTTAATCATCCTAATTATATGGGTTGTCTTTTGGGTTGAAGTACGATTCGGTGTTAATTTTTCGAAATACGGTATTTATCCACTTGAGATTAAAGGATTAAGAGGGATTATTTTAAGCCCGTTTATTCATGGTGATATCCAACACATCTATCATAATACCATTCCTTTATTTGTGCTGTCAATGGCCTTATTTTATTTTTACAGACCCATTGCCTGGAGAATTTTGTGTTTTGGAATTTTAATATCAGGATTTTTAACCTGGTGTATTGGAAGACCCTCTTTTCACATTGGGGCAAGTGGATTAATTTATGTATTAGTTAGTTTTATTTTTTTTAAGGGTGTTTTCACTAAGTATTTTAGATTAATTGCTTTATCCTTGCTTGTGGTATTTCTTTATGGAAGTATGATTTGGTATGTATTTCCAATAGAAGAGCATGTCTCTTGGGAAGGGCACTTGTCTGGTTTAATTACTGGGTTATTGTTTGCTGTATATTTTAAAAAGAAAATCCCCAGAGCAAAAAAATATCAATGGGAAGAAGAGAATTACAAGGCAGAAGAGGATCCTTTTTTAAAACATTTTGATGAACATGGCAATTTCATTGAACTTGATAAAGTGGAAAAAGATGCGTCTCAACCAACCATCAATTATAGTTATAAAGAAAAAAAAGATTA
>JAHENA010000077.1 GCA_024643405.1 Flavobacteriales bacterium
CTAAACATAACACTACAAATAATACATCTGCAAGCTCCTCTCCTAGATCTTTGTCTTTATCACTTTCTTTTTCGCTTTGCTCTCCATAACGCCTTGCAATAATGCGTGCTACTTCACCTACCTCTTCAGTAAGTTGCGCCATATTGGTAAGTTCATTAAAATACCGAACTCCATGTTCTTGAATCCAGGTATCTACTATTTGCTGTGCGTTCTCAATATTCATCTTGATTTTTTAAAGAGATATAAAAATAATAAAATTAATATGCATGGCAGTAGCACATATTTAATTTCTGAAAAAATCACTTGTAAACCCCATTCAGAGAAAAATTTTTTAAATCCTAAGGGTGATACTTTAATGACCTGAAATGGAAAGAAAAATCGATCGTTATTAAACGGAATAAAAAAGCCAATACCTCTCCCTCCTGTTGTCATGGCATCTAAAATTCCATGTGAAACCGTGGAAAGAAAAATGACCAGAAACCATAATATTTTGTTTTGCCTTCCTAAGGTAATCATTAATAGCAAAGCCCATAGCAATGCAAATACGATAGAATGGGTAAATCCTCTGTGTCCCAATGGATGCATATATGGAATTCCTAATTTAAAGCCAATCACATCTAAATCGGGTAAAATAGCTGAAATAATAGCGGCTAACAACAACCATTTTAAGTTTTTATTATCCAATACTTTTGATAAAGTATATGCAACTGCACTATGTCCAAATATAGAAGCCATTAATGAATCTCTTTATGTGACTTTAAATTTTTGAAAGATAGAAAACTTAAATAGATTAAATGTTTGAACAGAATTAAATTCCAATAATTTTAGACACAAAAACATGCAATACATTGATTATCATGAAAATAAATAACAAAAAGTTAACAATATGTTAAAAATTTAATTATATTAGTTGCATCATTAACCAACCAAACCAACTAAAATGAAAAATAAAACCATGCGCTATGAGCTCATCCGAGCTCTAGATTTCCTGACTTTATTCGGCTTAATTTGTATTGTTTTGTTATTTGTGGATTCCACTTTAGATATTGCTATGTCAATAAAAACGGAAGTTTATACCAATATGTTTGCCAGTTTAAAATTTCCAATCAGGTAGTTATATTCTGGGAAAACAATCCATTTTATAAAAGAATAATGCTTTTAACTTTTGTTTAAAATGCACGTTATTCTCTATTCTTAGAATCGATTATGATCGTCACTGGGCCGTCATTAATTAATTCTACTTTCATATCAGCTCCAAATTGGCCGGTTTGAACCTTTTTTCCCAAATCTGATTCTAGTTGCTTAACAAAAGTTTCATATAACGGCATAGCAGTTTCTGGTTTTGCTGCTTTAATATAACTGGGTCTGTTTCCTTTTTTGCTTGAGGCATGAAGTGTGAACTGACTCACCACAATCATTTCGCCTTTAATATCTAACAAAGAACGATTCATAACATCATTTTCATCTCCAAAAATGCGAAGATTTACAATTTTATTTGAAAGCCAATTTACATCTTCTTGTGTGTCATCTTCAACAATTCCTTGAAGTATTAAAAGTCCGTTAGTAATAGAAGCCACTTTATTACCTTCAATAGTAACGCTTGCTTTAGAAACACGTTGTATAACTACTTTCATTTGGTTATTCTATTGTTTTTTAGAGGTCAAATGTAACATTCATAGAATCATTTCTTTCAGTAACAAAATGTAAAGTCATGAATATTTCATCTATTCTTGCTCCCAGTTATCGGTTCGGTAATGTTCATCCTCTCCTTCAATTATTTGCAAGTAGCTGCGATATCTCGAAAAAGCGACCTCATCATTATCCAATGCTTTTTTAACGGCACAATGAGGTTCATGAACATGTAAGCAATTATTAAACTTACAATGTTGTTTCAATTTAAAAATCTCAGGAAAATAGTCTCCAACTTCTTCTTTGTCCATATCAACAACACCAAACCCTTTAATTCCTGGCGTGTCAATAATTTTAGCGCCAAAACTTAAATCAAACATTTCTGCAAAGGTAGTGGTATGCTGCCCTTGCATATGGAGAGAAGAAATTTCTTTAGTTTTAATATTTAAATCAGGCTCTATGGCATTCACTAAAGTAGATTTACCAACTCCTGAATGGCCTGAAAACATGCTTACTTTATCATGCATTAAAGCTTTTACTTTTTCCACGTTTTTACCAGTTGCTGCCGAAACACCTATACATTCATAACCTATTTTTCTATAAATGTGCGCCAAATACTTAACTTCATTTAAAGTCTCCTCATCATAAGTATCAAGCTTGTTAAAAAGTAAAATGGTTTTTATGGAATATGCATTTGCCGTGACCAAAAACCTGTCAATAAAACTGGTCAATGTTGGTGGATTATTGATAGTAATCATCAAAAAAACCTGATCAATATTAGCCGCTATAATATGCGTTTGTTTTGACAGATTGACCGATTTTCTGACTATATAATTCCTGCGATCATGAATATTATGAATAATACCAGACACTTGGTTATTATCTGTTTCAAGCTCAAAATCTACAATATCACCGACAGCAATCGGATTGGTGCTTTTAATACCGCTTATTCGAAACTTCCCTTTTATGCGACATTCATAAACATCTCCTAAATCTGTTTTTACGAGATACCAACTTCCAGTAGATTTATAAACAAGTCCTGTCATTCAACGAAATTAATTTCATTATTGCAAATTAACGACATTTCAATTTAACAAAAAGTGTATCTTAGATACTTAATTTAAAAAACCAACAACATGAAAAAAACAATTTTAATTATTGCTTTAACATTCATTTCTTTTATTGATGCAAAAGCCCAAGTAGAATTTAAAGTGGTTACCAGTGTAGAATCTATTGTCCCTATGGGATTAGGTCGTTCCAGATTAATTAGTGCCAACGAAGAAAAAGACTATAAAGAATTTACCAGTACACAGACTGAAGATGATAATGGCAGAAACAAATCTGACCGGTCCGAAATTCGTGTTAAGGATTTTGATGAAACGAAACTATTAAACTTTTATAATGTTGCTGGTATTCGTTTTCAAAATATTGCTGCGAATGATGCACTTATTACTTCTAAAATCAATACCATGATTCAAGAAGGCTGGGAATTAGCCTTTGTGACCAGTGCGGTTGAAAGTGATTCTGGAAAAGGAGATGGAAATGGTATTTTTATAACCCGTTATATCTTTAAAAGAAATAAATAATAGAACAAAAAAAGCCTCGCAAATGCGAGGCTTTTTTTTATCCATTGATAATCTTTTCCTGATGATTGATAGATTCCTGGTGAATGGCCTTAAACATTTTCAAAATAAACTCCTCACTTAAACCCCTAGATTCTCCTTCTAAAACCATGTGCCCCAAGATCTCATTCCATCTTTTACTCTGTAAAACGGCGACATTTTTTTGCTTTTTAAGTGCCCCAATTCCATCAGCAGCTTTCATACGTTTTCCAAGTAAATCAATAATTTGATTATCTACCACATCAATTTGTGCCCTTAAATTATTTAATTTACTATTATACTCTGCTTCAGGGTCTGTCTCTTTTCTAATTTTCAAATCTTTCATGATTTGAATCAATGTTTTTGGGGTAACCTGTTGCGAAGCGTCACTCCAAGCATTATCAGGATCAAAATGTGTTTCAATCATTAATCCATCAAAATTTAAATCTAATGCCGTTTGAGACACATCAAAAATCATATCCCGTTTTCCTGTTATATGTGATGGGTCATTAATTATTGGCAAATCCGGGAATTTTGTTTGTAATTCTATTGCCAATTGCCATTCGGGATTATTTCTATATTTAGATTTTTCATAGGTTGAAAATCCTCTATGAATCACACCTAATTTCTTGATATCAGCTGTTGCTAATCGCTCAATAGCACCTAACCACAAAGCTAAATCTGGATTTACAGGATTTTTTACCAGTACTATTTTATCAGTTCCGTGTAAAGCATCTGCAATTTCCTGAACTATAAAAGGGCTTACTGTAGAACGTGCTCCAATCCACAATAAATCTATATCGTGTTCCAAGGCCAACTTAACATGAGCTGCATTGGCCACTTCTGTAGCTGTTTTCATGCCGGTTTCTGTCTTAACTTTTTGCAACCATTTTAAACCTAAAGCTCCAACACCTTCAAACATTCCAGGACGTGTTCTTGGTTTCCAAATTCCGGCTCTAAAATAACTGACATCGGTATCTTTAAGCTCGTTGGCAATTTTCAACACTTGTTCTTCTGTTTCTGCACTGCAAGGTCCGGCAATAACTAATGGGTGACTTAAATTTAAATCGTTTAACCAGGTTCTTAACTCTTTCTTGTTTTCCATAATTTTTCTACTTAAGCAATTCCTTTTAAAATATCTTTTATGTGGTTCGTGTTTTTCATCTCATTATAAATAGCTTCAAAATCATTTTGTTTCATCATGTCTTTAAAATGAGTGAGATTGATAATATATTCTTCTAATGTTTCAATAACATTCTCTTTATTCTGTTTAAAAATAGGGGTCCACATTTCTGGTGAACTTTTTGCCAATCTTACTGTTGAGGCAAATCCACTGCCTGCCATATCAAAAATATCGCGCTCATTCTTTTCCTTTTCAATGACCGTTTTACCAAGCATAAATGAACTAATATGCGACAGGTGGGATACATAAGCAATATGTTTATCATGAGATTCCGGATTCATATACCTGATGCGCATTCCAATAGATTCAAATAGTTTTAAGGCCTTTTCCTGAAGCTTAAATGTTGTTTTCTCGACTTCACAAATAATATTTGTTTTATTTTTAAATAACCCATGAATGGCTGCTTTTGGTCCAGAAAACTCAGTACCAGCAATGGGATGCATGGCTAAAAAATTTCGTCTTTTTGGGTGTTCAGATACTATTTTACAAATATCTAATTTTGTGGATCCAACATCTACCACTAATGTGTTTTCTGAAACAACATCCAGTATTTTAATGATGTTATTAACTGAAGCATCTACTGGAATTGAAAGAATCACTAAATCTGCATGTTTCAAATCGGTAAATTCAGCTTTTTTATCAATAATTTTTAAACTCACCGCTTCTTTTAAATGCTCAGAATTATGATCAATTCCATAAATAGTCACCTCTGGATTTAGCCTTTTTAAATCTAAGGCAATACTTCCACCAATCAAACCTACTCCTATGACAAATATATGTTTCATTTGATTCTTGCTATTGCTTCTTCTAAAACTTCTGTTGAGGCACATAAAGAAAATCTTATATAACCTTCTCCCTTACTCCCAAAAATAGTTCCCGGAGTAATGAAAATATGATTGTTTTTAAGTACCCCATCTATAAATTCTTCTGATTTTAAATGCGCTGGTAATTTTGCCCAGACAAAAAGCCCAGTAGCTTCATTATCATAAGTACAATTTAAAGCATCTGCCAACTGCCAAACTAAATCTCTGCGCTTTTGATAAACGTTATTTAAGGTAGCAAACCACATTTTAGAGCATTTTAAGGCTTCAATGGCCCCTTTTTGAATACCATAAAACATTCCTGAATCCATATTGCTTTTAACCTTTAAAATATTGCTAATATGACTACTATCTCCCACAACCATACCTACTCTCCATCCGGCCATATTAAACGTTTTACTCAAAGAATTCAGCTCTAAACAAAACTCTTTGGCTCCTGGAACACTTAAAATACTCTGCTGGGTCTCATTCAAAACAAAACTATAGGGGTTATCATTTACAATTAAGATATTATGCTTTTTTGCAAATGCTACCAAGTCTGTAAATAATGTTTTTGCAGGAAGTGCGCCCGTTGGCATATGAGGATAATTAACCCACATAATCTTGACTTTACTTAAATCTAATCTTGACAAGGCTATTAAATCCGGCGACCAATTATTAATGGCATCCAATTCATAAAATACTGGCTTAGCACCAACTAATTTAGTCACAGATTCATAAGTAGGATAGCCGGGATTTGGAATTAAAACTTCATCACCTTCATTTAAATAGGCCATTGAAATATGCATAATACCTTCTTTACTACCCATCAGTGGCAATACCTCATTTAAAGGACTTAACGACACATGAAAATGCTCTTTATAAAATGCCGCCATAGCCTCCCTAAGTTCAGGCAAACCCTGATAACTTTGATATTTATGGGCATTAGGATTTTCAAAACTAGTAGCTATGGCATCAATAACTCGTTGAGGAGGCTGCATATCTGGACTGCCAATTCCTAAATTAATGATTGGTTTTCCGTTAGCTATAAGCATATTAACCTCTCTCAATTTTTTTGAGAAATAATATTCTTCTACAGTATGTAATCTGTTGGCTACTTCAATCATAACTTTGCATTTTTATATTCACCTAATATTTTCATGCCTTGAGCCATAATTTTCAAGATGGATTTAGCCTTTGAGAAATCATTATAGGTTTCAAAAGTTACATCCACAAAAAAAGAATATTTCCAAGGGGTTTCAATGATTGGTAATGATTGTATTTTTGTTAAATTCAATTTACAATCACTCATAACATTTAGTATGGCTGCCAAACTTCCACGTTTATGATCTGTCTCAAACTTTAAAGAGGCCTTATTGATTTCGCTCTCAGGAATTTCGGAATTTTGCCTTTTTACAATGGCAAACCTCGTTTCATTATGCTTAATAGTTTGAATGCTGTGTGCCAATATATCTAATTCAAATATGTCTGCAGCCATGTCGCTCGCAATAGCACCAACATTTTTCAATTGCTGTTTATGAATCCTCTCTGCTACTTCAGCAGTATCTTTATCTTCAACTAGTTTAATGTGCGGATATTCTTTAAAGAAATCCATACATTGTAATAACGCCATAGGATGTGAATATACTTCTGTAATATCCTCAATTTTTTGATTTGGCAAAGCCATTAAATTGTGCTGAATATCTAAATAATGCTCACCAACAACATGCAAATTAAATTTGTTTATTAAAGCATAATTAGGAATGATGGAACCTGCTATAGAATTCTCTAAGGCCATGATTACGGCATCACTTTTATTGCTAATTAAGGATTCAACAACTTCATCAAAAGTTAAACACTCAATGACATCAACAGGCTTTTTAAAATACTCCTGAGATACAATGTGGTGGAATGATCCTTTTATTCCTTGTATGGCGACAGTTTTTATCATATATAAAAAAAGTCCCGATTTCCATCGAGACTTATATTCAAATTTATTTCTTATAAATTACACATACAACGCCTCGATTTCTTTGCTAAAAAAGAAATAAAACCAGTTGCTAAAATATGTGTAACCTACTATTGTTTTCATAATTGAGTCGCTAAAGTAAATAATATTTTAACAAATCAAAATTGTACTACCCTTTTTTTATGTTTTATATAAAAGTTTTAAAGAATTCAAGGTAAATCTTCGTTTAAATTATATAATCATTATTTTTGAGCAAACAATTTTAATATGTCAATAGAAGTAAGCAGTGTTTCAAAACTTTATGGAAGCCAAAAAGCTTTAAATAACATTTCTTTTAAGGTTTCAAAACCAGAAATTGTTGGGTTTTTAGGTCCGAATGGTGCTGGAAAATCAACAATGATGAAGATTTTGACTACTTATATAAATGCCTCTTCAGGTCATATCAAAGTAAATTCATTTGATGTTAATGAGCAACCTAAAAATGTTCAAAAAAGTGTGGGGTACTTACCTGAAAATAACCCACTTTATCTTGAGATGTATGTAAAGGAATATTTAAGATTTAATGCTCAGATTTATAAAATTTCAAATGAACGCATTCAAGAAGTTATTGAGCTTACAGGATTGACCCCAGAATCGCATAAAAAAATTGCACAGCTTTCAAAAGGCTATCGTCAGCGTGTTGGTTTAGCCTGTGCTTTATTACATGATCCTGACGTTTTAATTCTTGATGAACCTACGACTGGATTAGACCCCAACCAATTGGTAGATATTAGAAACTTGATAAAAACCATTGGAAAAACAAAAACGGTTTTTTTATCTACTCACATCATGCAAGAAGTTGAGGCTATGTGTGACCGGGTTATCATCATTAATAAAGGCGAAATTGTTGCCGATAAAAAATTAATAGAACTTCAGGAAGGCAAAGAACAAACCGTTATTGTAGAGTTTGATTACAGAGTTGAAGATGCTTTTTTACAGAAATTACCCAAAGTAAAAAACGTTTTAAATCCCCATGGTTTTGTATATGAAATTACCTTTAAAACCTCTGAAGACATGCGTTCTCATGTATTTGATTTTGCACATGACAATCAACTAAAAATTTTACAATTAAATCAAAAAAATGCCAGCTTAGAAAGTATGTTTAGAGAATTGACTGGCAACTAATTATTCGAAAATAAGACGGCCTTTATATTGTTCTTCAACTTCAACTATTGGCGGCCGGTTCACACAAATAACATTACCTGTTCCTGATATTTTTCCAGTGATTTCTTGAATTGGGTTGATAAACATATCATTAGAACTTCGGTTCCATATATAGACATTTTGAGCAACCAAATTTCTCCCTTCAAATCTAGATGCACCAGATGTAAAGTTCACATTCAAATTGTTGGTTTTTCCGGAAATAAATGCATTTGATAAATTGTTAAACACTACATTGAAACTTACCGTATCAATATCAAGTCTGAAATTACCAACAGTAAAAGAATCTGGCGCACTATAATCTTCAGACAAAATAGTTAAACTTGAATAGGTTAAGACGCCATCTGAACTGACGTCGTATTGCGTTGAACTTCTGATTTCCGTGATGTTTGGTGAGGTAATGTATACTTTTGTAATGGCGTAATCACGTACATAATTACAACTGTTATTATCACTTAAAATTAATTTACTATCCACAACACTGGCTTCAACATCATTCAATAAATTCCTTCCTGTTTCAATAATCACCTTTTGTACGTCACCTACTCTTAATATTAATTCTACATCTCTATTCACCAAGATTTTATCAAATGCATCCAGAGCTATTTCTTGTTGAATTATAGTACCAGCCGTTTGAAAACAATCTCCTGCATTTTCACTACTACATGAAATCAATAAAACGACCATAATTATGTAAAATAAGTGCTTCATAATCTAACACCAAGTCCAAATTCAACCGCTTCAGCCTTTGCTGCATGCGCTTTTAAGCTGACAGCTCCAAACCATTTTTTTCCAAAATAGCGTTTTAAACCTATTCTGACATAAGTTCTTCCTTCAAAATCAAATGGGTAATACACATAATACCCTAACTGAGTAACTAATGACATCTTATTGACAAAGAGTTCGTGACCAACAATTAAACCAATCCGCTTATAATCTTCATTTCCGGTAGTTGGTTCTTCAGGAAAAGAAACAGATCTATAATAAATATATTCCTTTAAAAAATTTGAAAAGAATACATCTGCACCAAACTGAAAAGCACTTTTCCGGTTGATGCGTTTATCGGCATAAGCTGAAACGATGTAAAATGGAAACTGACCACTACCAACTACATCACTCTCATTAACACCGCTTCTAAAAACAATATTGTATTTAATGGAATCTTTAAATTTTTTATGAATTTCTGAGCTATCTAATACTATATATTCTGGCTCCTCTTCATCCAAATTATAGGTAACTCCTAAATTAAGTGTAACAGAATTAATACTGGTGTTTGGTGCCTTTACATTGGCATTTGAATAATGTAAGAGTGAAAAACCTGCCTGCAAACCAAACGCATCAAAAATATGTTCCTTCTTATAATTAAGCATTACATAGGTGGCGCTCATAATTTTAGAGCCAAAGGCATTATTCCTGTAGTTGGTTTCTCTGTCATATGGATTGGTAGTAAGCGCTAGTCCTTGCCCGATACGGAACATTAAATTTCTTTTTAGAAAATAAAAATTGTAATGACCATATACTGAATAGTTGTTTCCTAAAACATCATTTTTTAAGTTCTGATAAGCCAATGAGACCCCATAATCTGGATAGTTAAACCGTTGTTCCCACTCATCAAAACCATAAGTCTTTTTATTCCAACTAAAAATAACACCTTCAGGGTGACCTGTTATTAAATGAAGGATATCATTATTGTGTAAGGCAATATTTCCTTTAAAATAATTAACATCAAAATAGGAGGTGTGGTGTTTTTCTTGAGAAAATGAGATCCCAAACAATAAACAAAAAACTAGTACACATAATAACCTCATTGAATAGTTGGCTTAGCCAGCAAAAGTAACAGAATAATTAAAATATCTGTGACGCTATGGCCTTAATATTATCACTTTTCCCCATGGAATAATAATGTAATACAGGAACCCCTGCCTTCAATAATTCTTGTGATTGTTTAATGGCCCATTCAATACCTACCTGACGCACCTGATGATTGTCTTTGCACTTTTCCACTTCGTGAATCAAAGTTTCTGGAATGTCAATTTTAAAAACCTGAGGCAATAACTGCAAATGCCTCTTTACCGCAATTGGCTTAATACCAGGAATAATGGGTACATTAATACCTGCTTGTTTCGCCTTTTCAACAAATTCAAAATATTTATCGTTATCAAAAAACATTTGTGTTACTACGTAGCTTGCACCCGCCTCTACCTTTTCTTTAAGACGTTTTAAATCTGTATTTAAGGATGGTGCTTCCAAATGCTTTTCCGGATAACCAGCGACTCCAATACAGAAATTGGTTTTATAATCTGACTCTACAACTTCATGTAGATATTTGCCTTTGTTTAAATCACTCATTTGATGTACCAGCTCTGAAGCATAAGTATGTCCCCCTTCAGCAGCTTCAAAATACTGTTGGTGTTTCATAGCATCTCCACGCAAGGCCATGACGTTATCAATCCCTAAATAATGACAATCCACTAAAAGATATTCTGTTTCTTCTTTGGTAAAACCACCACATAAAACATGTGGTATGGTATCTACATTATATTTATGCTTTATAGCAGCACAAATACCAACTGTACCAGGACGCATACGGGTAATTTTTCTATCTAAAAGTCCTTGCCCTTTATCAATATATACATATTCTTCCCTTGACGTTGTCACATCAATAAACGGCGGTTTAAATTCCATTAGCGGATCTATATTATCATATAATTCCTGGATATTTCTCCCCTTTTGCGGCGGAATAATTTCAAAGGAAAATAATGTTTTTCCATTGGATTTTTTTATATGCTCTGTAACTTTCATTAAACCTTTTTTATTCTTCAGCAATATTTGGGCTTAACCATTTTCTTGCTTTATCATTACTAATTCCTTTTCTAACCGCAAAATCAACCACTTGATCCACTGTTATTTTTCCTAATCCAAAGTACTTTGCCTCCGGATTTGCCAAATAATATCCTGAAACTGCAGCTGCCGGCCACATGGCTAAACTTTCAGTAAGCGTAACTCCAATTTGGTTTTCAACATCCAGAAGACTCCAAATCGTTTCTTTTTCAAGATGATCCGGACATGCCGGATATCCTGGCGCTGGCCTGATGCCTTTATAACTTTCTTTAATCAAATCCTCATTTGACAAATTTTCATCAGACGCATAACCCCAATGTTTGGTTCTTATTTGTTTGTGTAAATACTCAGCAAATGCCTCAGCAAATCGATCTGCAATGGCCTGAACCATAATCGCATTATAATCATCTTCCTTTTTCTTGTAAGACGTTGCTAATTCTTGTGCTCCAAAAATTGCAACGCAAAAAGCACCCATATAATCAGTTAAACCTCCGTCCTTTGGTGCTATAAAATCAGCTAAAGCCAAATTAGGAACACCCTCTCTTTTTCCTAATTGCTGACGTAAGGTTCTAAAGACTGCTATTTCTTTTCCTTTTTTCTGAATTGAAATGTCATCATCATGAATAGTATTGGCTTCAAATAGTCCAAAAACAGCTTTTGGCTTTAAGGTTTGTTTTGCGATAATCTCTTTAATCATTGCTTGAGCATCTTCAAACAGTTGAGTTGCTTGTTCACCAACAACCTTATCTTTTAAAATATCTGGATACTTTCCATGTAAATCCCAACTTCTAAAAAACGGACTCCAATCTATATAAGGCACCAACTCCTTCAGACTCATTTGATTTAACACCTGTACACCCAATTCCTTTGGCTTGCTAATTGTGGTTTTATTCCAATCAATCTGATACTTTCTTTTTCTGGCTTCAATTATAGAAATATATTCTTTTGATTTTCCTCGTTTTAAAAATTTCTCTCGAAAGTCCTCATAATCCTTCTTAACGCCAGTTACATAAGATGGAGAGGTTTTCTTGTTTAATAAATCACCCACAACAGTAACTGCCCTAGAAGCGTCATTAACATGAACTACTGCATTTTTATATTGTGAATCAATCTTAACCGCTGTATGTGCTTTTGAGGTGGTAGCACCTCCAATAAGCAATGGAATGGAGAATCTTTGACGTTCCATTTCTTTGGCTAAATAGACCATTTCATCTAAAGAGGGCGTTATCAATCCCGATAAACCAATAATATCAACTTGTTCCTTTTTAGCTGTTTCAATAATTTTTTCAGGCGGTACCATCACCCCTAAATCAATAATTTCATAATTATTACAAGCCAAGACCACGCTCACAATATTTTTCCCTATATCATGCACATCACCTTTTACAGTCGCCATTAAGACCTTACCAACCGGTTCATGTTTATCTCCTTTTAAAGCTTCGATAAAAGGGTTTAGATAAGCCACTGCCTTTTTCATTACTCTGGCTGATTTCACTACTTGTGGTAAAAACATTTTACCAGCACCAAACAAATCACCTACCACATTCATGCCTATCATTAAATGCCCTTCAATCACATCAATAGGTTTTTCCGCCTGCACTCTGGCTTCTTCAACATCTTCTATAATATAAGCATCAATTCCTTTTACTAAGGCATGTGTAATGCGCTCTTGGAGCGTATTTTCTCTCCAGGACAAATCCAAACCTCTTTCAACTTTGGAGCCTTTAACGGTTTCAGCAAAATCCAGTAATCGCTCGGTGGCATCTTCACGTCTGTCTAATATGACATCTTCAACCCTTTCCAATAAATCTTTTGGAATATCATCATATACTTCAAGTAACGCCGGATTCACAATCCCCATGTTCATTCCGGCCTGTATGGCATGATATAAAAACACGGAATGCATGGCTTCCCGGACGCCATCATTTCCTCTAAAAGAAAAGGACACATTACTGACACCGCCACTCACACTTGCATTGGGCAAATTTTGGCGCACCCATCTGGTTGCTTCAATAAAATCAAGGGCATTTCTACGGTGCTCTTCCATACCTGTGGCCACCGGAAAAATATTCAAATCGAAAATAATATCTTCAGAAGGAAAGTTGACTATGTCAACCAATATACCATAAGAACGTTTTGCAATTTCAATTCTTCTTTCATAATTATCAGCTTGTCCAACTTCATCAAATGCCATCACAATGACTGCGGCTCCATAACGTTTAATTTGTTTGGCTTCCCAGATGAATTTATCTTCTCCTTCTTTTAAAGAAATAGAATTTACTACGCATTTTCCTTGCACAACTTGTAACCCCGCTTCAATAATTTCCCATTTAGAACTATCGATCATTATTGGAACTCGAGAAATGTCTGGTTCTGCAGCAATTAAATTTAAAAAACGAACCATAGATTCCCTGCCATCAATGAGGCCATCATCCATGTTGACATCAATGATTTGTGCACCCCCGTCAACTTGATGCCTTGCAATATCTAGGGCCTCATCAAATTTTTCTTCTTTTATGAGCCTTAAAAACTTACGGGAACCTGCAACATTAGTTCGTTCACCAACATTTATAAAATTGCTGTTTTCATTTAGGACGAGCGGTTCCAGTCCAGATAAACGCATGTATTTTGTTTGGATAATCTTCATGCTTATTTAGATTGCAGCTTGCAATATTTTTCTTGGTTTATATTTTGCAGCAATTCTTGCAATTA
>JAHENA010000160.1 GCA_024643405.1 Flavobacteriales bacterium
TAATTTGGTGGAAGATAAATTTGTATCTGTCGCTTCTCCTTTAAAACTTCTGAATTGATAACATGGTTTTTGCCTACAACATTATCTGTTAAGTCCTTTTGAGCAAAGACAAAGCTAACTGCCAAAAAACATAATCCCGTAATTAAAATTCTTCTGATGTGCATTCCATTTATTTTTAAACCATTTCTTTGTTACAGTATGTTGCTTTTTCAAAATCCCGAATGTTTATCGAAATAATAGGCACTTCTGGAAACATGGTTTTAAGTTCTGAAACAATTTGTTGTGACAAATTAGCTTTTTGTACAGTATTTCTTCCTTCCATGATATTCCCGAAAATATGGATGAAGTTATCATCCGTATTTCCAGTAATATAATATTGAAAAGGGTTGATTCTTACCTTTATTTCTTCTGGTAGAAATAATCCTGTTGTTTTTGCGGTATCATATACTTTCTGTATAATTTCTTGTGGTGATTTCAATTTGATGATCTGTTCGGAACAGTCTATTACAAAATGTGGCATATCGTTTAATTTTTAAGGTTCTCATTAATTACAAATGTTGCTATATCTCTAGTTACTTTGGTTGGCGAATTACAATCACAATTACTAAATCCTATTACATAAATATTCAAATTTGGTACATAAACCCCCATCGATTTAAATCCAAACACACTTCCACCATGCTCTCTTGTTGTTATGCCATCAATATCTTTTAAATGCCAACCATAGCCATAGTTAATTTGTTCTCCATTATTTAAAGTATAATTGGTAAATACTTTTTTCAATGATGCTTCAGTAATTAATGAATTATTATTAATGGCCTTTTGCCATTTCAACATATCATCAACCGTTGACATTAATGCGCCAGAGGCATAAGGAATACTTAAACTCACGTACATTTTATTGGTAAATTCTCCTCTGTTATGATAGCCATAAGCTCTATCTTTCACAATGTCTCTATCACTGGCATAACGAGAGTTGTTCATTCCTAGCTTTTCGAAAATGTTTTTTTCTATAATATCTTCATACGTCACTCCAGATACTATTTCTATGATGTAACCTAAAACCACGTAACCTGAATTATTGTAATCAAACTGTTCTCCAGGTAAAAAATCTACGGGTTCGTCTTTAAAAAAATCGACTAACTCTATTGGCGTAAGGTCTGTTTTCGCAATGCTCATGATGGATTTCATTTTTGTAAAATCTTTAATACCAGATGTATGCGTCAATAAATGATGAATGGTAATATTGTTTCCGTTAGGATAATTAGGAATGTAATTTGAAATTGCATCATTCACCTGTAATTTTCCTTCCTCCTCCAACATCATGATGGCAATTGCTGTAAATTGTTTGGTCATAGACCCTATTTGAAACACGTTTTCGGGTTTCATATTAACATCTAATTCAATATTAGCTTTACCAAATGCTTTTCTATAAATAGGTTCTCCATTTTTGGCTACTAAAAACACTGCTCCAGGTTCATATGACTCTTTAAATACTG
Organism: Flavobacteriales bacterium; assembly: GCA_024643405.1. Taxonomy (GTDB): domain Bacteria; phylum Bacteroidota; class Bacteroidia; order Flavobacteriales; family Flavobacteriaceae; genus Yeosuana. Next base: position 1,500 of record JAHENA010000160.1, read on the forward strand.
TAGTTAAAACACTGTCAATTTGAGTTTCTAAAGTTTGTGCGCTTGTAACCTGTCCAATCAATAAGGCTACTATAAGATTTAAAAATGTTCTTATTTTTTCTGATTTCATTTTGTTCGTTTTTTGATTGATTATTTATTTAATGATTGTACATCTTCTAACAGGCTGTTTAACTTTTCTCTATCAAGCCATTTCCCTTTTAAGATTACTCCTTCAATGGTTTGCGTGTTTTTAATATCATCTATAGGGTTATTATTCAACAGAACTAAATTGGCATTTTTACCTACCGAGACAGTGCCTTCAGTAGCGATGGTGTTTAAATATTTGGCAGGTGTTATGGTAGTTGCTTTTAAAATTTCAAAAGGTGTTAAACCACATTCATTCAAAAACTGAAATTCTTCATGTAATGAAAAACCAGGCACCACAAACCCAAACGTGTCACTTCCTGTCATTAATGGAACATTTGCATCTGCTAACATTTTCGTGAATGTTTTCATCCACTCAAAATACCCTTCTAAACGTGGCAAGGCATCCATCCCATCAGTTACCTTTCCTTTTAAATTTTTTCTAAATGGATTTTCGTCAGAATACCAATACTTAAAATCACTTGTTAGCATGTATTGAGCATTCTTATATTCATTTAATTTAAAAAAGGTTTGGTCATCTAAACACTTTATTATAAAATCAAATACAACAAGTGTAGGGACCACAACTGTTCGCGTTGCTTTGATTTGCTTAATAACCTGTTTTAAAAACAAAGTATCCTTTCTTTGTTCATTATTAAAAACATAAACAAACTCCTCTACATGCTCTATGGATTTCATACGAAGAGAAAATTCTAAAGGCATTTCTCTTTGTGCATGACCAATCACTGGAATATGGTATTTTTGAGCTTCTTCTAGTACTTTTAAATACACTACCTTATTTAAATTATCGGCTAGTTTTATGAAATCATAATCTTTGTCTTTATGCAGATTAACTACTGCTATAGCATCTTCTATGGTATTTAAATTATTTGAATTTAAATAGGGGCCAGTAGTAAAATAATTTGGACCAAACTTTTTATCTTTTTGAATACTGTCTTTAATACTCATATGATCTTGCCAATCGTATTCTGCCATGTTTCTAACTGTCGTTACCCCATTGGCTACCAAGAGTTTGAAATCCCTATCAATGCCGCCTTGTTTATTTCGCCAGTGATAATGCATTTCACTAAAACCTGGCATCAAGTATTTTCCTGTGCCGTCAATCACTTGATGTGACGTATGAATTGCTTCTCTTTTAAAGGGTTCAATAGATATTATTTTACCATCTGCAATTAGTACATTCTGGTTTTTTAAATTTATTTCCTTATCCATTGGAATGACGTTAACATTTTCAATAGAAATGGTATCATTTACTTGTCCATAAACACCGGTTATAAGACCAAACAGTAGTATTGTCAATTTGAATTTATGAAAGTTTCGAAATCCAAAATTTGTAATTAAAAAACTTAAAATTAATGTTAGAATCCTTGCTATAAATTGCATTACTTTTGGTGTTTTTTTGATTTTTGATAAAATTAATTAGCTGGTTTTCATTAAATCTTAAGATAGCTTAAGAAATCGCATTAACATACTTACTTGTCTTTTTTAGGACTACCAAATCTAAAAAAGGTTACAAAATTTATATGGTTTGAATTTTTAAAGACCGTTTCTTAAACCCTTTGATTAACAGCCAAACAGTAAATGAGAACTCACCAATGACAGAAGGCATAATCACTATTACTTCGAAAATACTTTTATAATCGAAATAATTTGACATAAATAATTTTGCGATCCCATCTACTATATAACCTATTGCGGCTAGTAGTAATAGTACCCCTAATACCTTTGGAATATATGACGCTTTTATAGCTAGATACCCAAGAACAATTAAGTGGACTCCAAAAAACAACAATCCAATAGTCCAAAGTGTATCAAAATCAAACAATAACTCCGTTACCTGATCCTGCAATTTTATTGAGCTTGATGTATTTTTTGTTAGTTCGTAAAGTTGGAATAATTTGAATAGAGCAAATCCAAAAAATAGAGCGTGCAATAATCTAAAATAAGAAGCTACATAAGATAGATTCTTATTTATTGATTTTGTTAAAC
>JAHENA010000078.1 GCA_024643405.1 Flavobacteriales bacterium
AACCGTGCCGGTTCGACTCCGGCTCCGGGTACTTAAAAAGTCTGTAATTGTATTGTTAATCAATATATTACAGGCTTTTTTATTTGTAGCTGCCCAGCTAATACCCGATAAAGTAGTTGGCAAAAAAAATTCTTTTAAAAAGCTGAACTGTATGAAGGATAACGCTTGTTTCTGGTTAACAGTTATAATGAATTTAAAATTATCTTTAAATAATTTGATGCTTATTACAGCTTTAAATATTTATGGATAATAGACTTCTAATACTTCTGATTCCTCTTCCGCTATTAATTCAATAGTTTTAATAGATGCAGGAATAAGTATAGTTTCTCCCCTTTTTAAAGTATAGCTAACCTCGTTTTCTACAATGTTTATGAATCCACTAACACATATATAAATCACAAATGAATCAATATTTGTATACTCTTTATGTAAACTTCCATTGACTTTTAGATAATTAGATATGAAATAAGGTGAGTGAACTAGTTTGTTTGATGTATTAAGGGTTTTTGAATAGGCTGTTTTATACTTCTCTTGCACCTCAAAATCGATAACATCAATAGCTAACTCATTATGAAGCTCTCTTTTTTTGCCTGTTTGCTTATCCACACGGTCATAATCATAAATTCGATAAGTGACATCCGATGTTTGTTGAATTTCAGCAAGTAAAACACCCGCACCTATTGCGTGTACTCTTCCGGTTGGGATGTAAAAGGTATCCCCTTTTTTTACTTTTTCGTGGTGCATTACATCCAAAACCTTATTTGCATTAAGATATTCTTGATAAGTAGCTTGGTTTAATTCACTGTCAAAACCAACAATGAGTTCCGCATTTTCATCGGCTTGCATCACGTACCACATTTCATTTTTACCAAAGGATTGATGTCTTTGTTTTGCTATCTCATCGCTTGGGTGTACCTGAATGGACAAGGGTGTTTTAGCATCAATAAATTTTATAAGCAATGGAAATTCATTTCCAAACTTTTCATAGACAGCCTTTCCGAGAAAATGGCCTTTATATTCACTAATTAGTTCTTTTAATGTCTTTCCTATTAAAGGTCCATTATTTGTTTTGGTTTCATCTCCTTCTACATCAGATATTTCCCAAGATTCGCCAATATTTTCAGCATTGAAATTCTTATTTAATTCGGTATTTAATTTATCTCCACCCCAGATTCTATATTTTGAAAGAGGTGTGAATTTTAGTGGATATAGAGTCATAGCTTTTTTAGAATATTAATTAGTTATTGTTAAACAGTTTTATTTATTTTTTTCAGCAGATTCAAGACCACCAAAATTAGTGTCTGAAATAGTTCTTAGTTCCTTTAGAGTCATATTGTTACCGTAACTACTCTTTAACTCATCAAGTTCCTTTTTCAATTTATTAATTAAAGGAGCATATTCTTTTGAGCTTATTAAGTTGTTTAGTTCCGATGGATCATTTTTTAAGTCGTAGAATTCCCATAAATCAACGTCGTAGTAAAAATGAATGAGTTTATATTGTTTGGTTCTAATTCCATAATGTGGTTGGACATGGTGCCAAAAAGGATATTCGTAATAATGATAATACATAGATTGATTCCAGTTTTTAGGAGTATGGCCTTTAAGATTAGTAAAGAAACTTTTCCCTTGCACTTCTTTAGGAATAGCGACTCCTGCCATATCTAATAGAGTAGGAGCAAAATCTATATTGGTAATGATATCAGATACAACCGTTTTAGGCTTAATTATTTTGGGATATCGTATTACGAAAGGCATACGTAAAGATTCTTCATACATAAAACGTTTGTCAAACCAGCCATGATCTCCCAGATAAAACCCTTGATCAGAAGAATAAATAACAATTGTATTATCTTCTAACCCATTTGCTTTTAAATAATCTAGCACTCTACCAATATTATCATCAACAGATTTAATAGTTGCCAGATAATCTTTTATATACCTTTGATATTTCCATTCCTTTAAAGCGTTTCCTTTTAGACTATCATTTGGGTAAACAACTTCTCCTGGGTTATTGCCATAATCGAACCATTTACCTAATTCTTTCTTTGATAAAGAATCTGGAGGAATCAATTTCAAATCTCTTCTATTAAGGAAATCCATAGTCATATGCGTATCACCTGCTGTTTGTTTTCTTCCTTTATAATCATCATAGAAAGTGTCCGGAAGAGGTAAATCTTCATTCTTCCATAAGTTTTCATATTTTTTATCAGGAGACCACTCTCTGTGGGGTGCTTTGTATTGCAGCAGTAAACAGAATGGTTTTTTAGTTTCTCTTTTGTCTAACCATTTCAAAGCAAAATCAGTAGTTATATTGGTAGCATACCCTTTTTCTTTAACTACAACCCCATTTTCATTATACGTTGGATCCCAATAAACACCTTGTTCTCCGTGATCTATGTGATATTTAAAATAATCAAAACCTTGAGGCTCTGAAGCCAAATGCCATTTTCCAATTATTGCGGTTTGGTATCCAGATTTTTGAAGTGCCTTAGGGTAAGTCCATTGCGAACCATCAAAGTTACCTCCTTGATAGTTTTTATAGTACTTATTTATATGGCTATACTTGCCAGTTAAAACGCATGCTCTACTTGGCCCACAAATGGCATTTGTACAGAAAGTATTTGTTAGAATAGCGCCCTCATCAGCTAATTTATCAATATTAGGAGTTGGAGCAATCTTTTCAAACCTTTTACTGTATGCTGAAATTGCATTTGTGGCATGATCATCAGAAAATATAAAGATAATATTAGGCTTTGATGATTTATCACTTTTACTTTGAGAATAAGTTGAAAGGGTAAAAAAAATGCATAGACACAAAAAGGCTTTATTCATAATAACTTTTATTAAAGGGTATAATTATCAAAAACAAATATACTATTTCAAAAATAGTTTAAAGTTTGTTTGCTGTTCAAGGTAGTTTATCTATTAACCATAATGAGATTAAAGCCTTTACTTTTGAATTTACCTATCGAAAACAATGGCCTGACCATATTTTCAAACATATTGAACTGTTTGAAAACCTTTATTTACATTCATCCTGCTAATATTGTACTTGATTATATTTTTTACTAACTAATATTTAAAAAAATGAAACTAAAAAAATTTGAAGGAAACCCAATATTATCTCCTAACCCTAAAAATAATTGGGAAAACCTTGTTGTTTGTAACCCAGGTGTTTATTATGATAATGGAAAGTTTTACATGCTCTATAGAGCGGCGGGAGATGACGTAGAACATATTATTCGATTTGGTTTAGCGGTTAGTAATGATGGGTATAATTTCGAACGTGTTTCAGATGAGCCTGTATTGGGACCAAGTCAACAGGGACCAGATATGGGATGTATAGAAGATGCACGTATTATTAAATTTGACGATTACTATTATGTTACCTATGCATACAGACCATTTCCTCCAGGACAATACTGGAAATTTAGACATGATGTAGTATTAACATCTGATCATGGTTCTCATGCGCCACATTTTATTAAAAATAACATGGCCAATTCTGCCTTGGCGATGACCAAAGATTTTAAAAATTGGATAAAATTAGGAAGAATTACCGATTCTAACTTAGACGATAGAGATGTTATCTTATTCCCAGAGAAAGTTAACGGGAAATATGTGATGTTACACCGACCAAAAGAATGGATTGGAGAAGCTTATGGTGTCACAAAACCCGCTGTTTGGATTCGTTTTAGTGATGATATGTTAGTTTGGAATGAACCGAGTAGTATTATTATTGCCGGAATTAATGGAGGTTGGGAAGAAAAAGTAGGTGGAAGTACACCCCCTTTAAGAACAGATAGAGGATGGTTAGTTTTATATCATGGTGTTGAAAATGGAGGTTTAGGCTATTACAGAGTGGGTTGTGTAATGTTAGATTTAGAAGACCCTACAAAAGTTTTAGGAAGAACAAAAGATTATATAATGGAGCCTGAGTTTGACTATGAGATTGAAGGCTATTATAAAGGTTGTGTATTTCCAACAGGAAATGTAATTATAGATGATACACTATATATTTATTATGGTGGAGCAGATAAATACATTGGATTAGCAACTTGCAATGTAAATGAATTGATTGACTTTACACTTAATGAACAAAATATAACTAAATAAAAACAAAAACTATGCAAACAAATAGCTTTATTACTGAAGGACCGAGTTGGGTTAATGGCCTTTCATGGGCAGATATTATTATTATAGTATTGTATTTCTTATTTATAGTATACCTTGGTATAAAGTATAGTAAGAGTGGGGATGAAAAATCATATTTTTTAGCCGGTAGAGGTATGGGTTGGCCAGTAATTGGCTTCTCTTTATTTGCTGCAAGTATTTCAAGTTCTACTCTTATTGGTCAAGTGGGAGACGCATATAGTACTGGTATTGCTGTGTTTAACTACAACTTGATTTCAGTTTTTGTAATGATATTTTTTGCTTGGTTTATTCTTCCATTTTATATCAAATCGAAAATCTTCACCATTCCAGAATTTCTAGAAAAACGATTTAGTGTAGCCTCAAGATATTATTTTTCTGCTATAACTATTGTTGTTAATATATTTTTAGACGCAGCAGGGTCTCTTTATGCAGCGGCAATGGTGATGAAACTGGTTTTTCCTGAAGCTTCAATTTTAACATTATCAATAATTTTTGCTATTGTAGTTGCAGCATATACTATACCTGGTGGATTATCAGCGGCTATAAAGGTAGATTTAATGCAAGGTATTTTTCTTCTTGTAGGTGCAGCAGTTTTAACAGTTTATGCCTCTTATAGCGGTGGTGCAGATTATGTTAGAGGATTAATGTTAAATGGAGATGTACTTATGAAATTGGTTAGATCTAGTGATGATGCCTCTGTTCCGTGGTTAGGAATGATAGTAGGAATACCCATATTAGGGATGTTCTTCTGGGGAAATAACCAACAGCTAGTGCAACGAGTTCTAACAGCAAAATCTTTAGATGAAGGTAGAAAAGGCGTGCTATTGGTAGGTTTTTTAACTACACTTACTTTATTTTTAATTATTATTCCTGGGGTAATGGCTATTGATTTATTTCCAGGCTTGCCTAAACCTGATATGGTTTATCCACATCTAATAATGCAACTACTGCCAAATGTGCTCATTGGTTTTATGATAGCAGCAATGGTAGCCGCCTTAACATCTTCATTGAGTGGTTTGTTAAATTCTGTAGCTACTTTATTTACGATGGATTTTTACACCAAGTTTGCACCAGAGAGTTCTTCTAAGAAAAAAGTAATGGTAGGTAAAATGGCTTCTTTAGTTGTCTTACTAATTGCTGTGGCTTGGGCACCACAGATTGGAAAACAATTTGGCACATTATTTAAATATTACCAAGAAATGTTATCCATTATGGCACCGCCAATTGTAGCAGCTTTTATGTTAGGGATATTTTGGAAGAGGACTAATGCCAAAGGGGCATTTATAGGACTTATGGCTGGTATTATTTTAGGAATAGTCAATATTGTATATAAAGTCAATACAGGTTACTCTATTTTTGGAGAAATCCATTTCTTATTGACTGTCCCTATATACTTCGTTTGGAGTGCAATTGTTATGGTAGTTGTAAGTTTAATGACAGAAAAACCACCTTTAGAAAAAACAGAGGGTTTAACATTTACAATGAAAGACTACAGAGAAGAAACATTAACACTTAAAGAAAAATCATTAGGTCATAATTATAGATTTTGGTCTTATCTTTTAATAGGATTCTGTATTCTTATTCTAATATTGTTTTGGTAAAAAAATAAAATAAAAAATGAAAATAACAAATTTTATTCTAATAAGTCTTTTTTTTACATTCATTAGTTCAACTATGCCTGTTAAAACATTTGGGCAAAAGGCAAATAGTATTGAAACAAAAAAGCCTAACTTTATCTTTATTTTGGTAGATGACCAGCCTTATGATGCTATTGAATCTAGCGGCAGATATCCTTTTTTAAAAACTCCTAATATGGAGCGTTTGAGAGAGGAAGGAGTTGAATATAAGAATTATTTTGTAACACAATCCATTTGTTCTCCATCCAGAGCAAGTTTTTTGACGGGAACCTATCCTCATATAAATGGTGTCAATCAAAATAATCCATACGTAGATCCAGACTGGAAAACATATCAACCCTACAATGCTTTTTTACAAAAAGCAGGGTATCAAACTGCGCATATTGGAAAAATTCATATGGCTCATTATGAAGGAAAGAAACACATAAGACCCGGATTTGATTATTGGTATAGCTTTATAGGGCAAGGAGAGTATTTTGACCCTATGGTAAATGATAATGGAAAAGAACATCAAGAAAAAGGGTATATTACGGATATTTTAACTGACAAGGCTGTCAAGTGGTTAAAAGAAGGAAGAGACCCTAGCAAACCCTTCAGTTTAAATTTATGGCATAAAGCGGTTCACGAAAATCATTCTCCAGCACCTAGACATAATAACATGTATGCTAACTATGAATTGCCTGTTCCTCCATATAATACACATCTTGAAAACTTCAAAGGGAAACCGGAATGGCAAAGAATAAAAACTTGGGATTCCAAATGGAAAGAATATGTACATTCAGATACAATAGCCCCTAAACCATGGCCTATAAAAGGAGATAAGTTTAAAAAACTTTTAGAAACCTTGGGTGCCGTAGATGAGTCATTAGGAACAGTACTCAAGACCTTGGAGGAAATGGGAGAACTTGATAATACGGTAATAATTTACAGTAGTGATAATGGTTATTTTATGGGAGAACATGGGTATTGGGATAAAAGAATAGCCTATGATAATTCAATGCGAATTCCTATGTTAATACGATATCCAAAAATGATTAAACCTGGAACAGTAATCAACAATATTGGGTTGAATATTGATATAGCACCCACCATATTAGAAATAGCAGGAATTGAAACACCTAGCTATATGCAAGGTAGCTCAATGGTAAAATTATTTAACAAAGATTCAGAAAATGTAGATTGGAGAACCTCTTTTATGTTTGAATATTATGTTGATGATGCTTACCCCTATGCAGGTCCAAATATGCTAGCCATTCGGTCAGATAAATACAAACTTGTGGATGCGTTATTGCCAAATGATATAGATGAACTTTATGATTTGGAAAAAGACCCTGGAGAAATGAATAATCTAATCAATGACCCAAAATATGGTCAAGTAGAAAAAGAACTCCGAGCAGAATTGGAAAAACAAAAAATTAAATACAAGTATAATCCAGATAGAGATTGGTGGTTAAGAACACAATTGCCAGTTACAAAAAGCAAGAAAATAATCCCTAAATCCAATGATTAATCATTGGATTTAGTTTGTTTGACAAATCATTAATATATTGTAAATTTGTCTTAATGAGAAATTTTATAAAATTTAAGACTCTTCTAATTAGTATAGGCTTAATTCTATTTGCCGAAAGCTATGCGCAACAAATTAAGCATTTAAACACTAATGATGGTTTGATTAACGGCACTATTAATGCCTTTGAGAAGGACAGTTTAGGATATATTTGGATTGGAACCAATCAAGGGTTAAACAGATATTCTGGATTTGAGTTTAAAACCTATAATTTAGGAAAGTCAAGAAAATTAAGAGGGAATGAAATAGCTAATATTATTAATCTCAACGGGGATTTATATATGATTGGCACAGATGGTTTTCTATTTAAATATTTATACGAGTTTGACCGTCTCGAAACCCTCTTATCCTTAAAAGACAAACGGTTTTTATCTTTAACCAGCCTGAATAAGTCTCAACTTTTAATAGGCCTTTCGTCTGGCTTTATCGTTTTTGACACCAAGACAAATCAAGCGACGAAAGTATTACAATCCAAAGGAGTACTAAATAGGGCAATTTGTTTTTTAAACGGTAATGTTTATTCCGCTACTTCAAAAGGCGTTTATGTTTTTGGTTATCAACCAGAAAATAAAAATTTAATTCTTAAAGAAAAAATTTTAGAAGGCATAGATATTATTGACATCGCTTTTGACAATAAGAACAGGTTGTGGGTAGGGACAGAAGCAAGAGGCTTATTTATAGTAGATAAAAAAGAAATTAAAAATATTGCTATTAGCCAAATATCTAATAAAACGTATGCTATTAGAAAAATAGCTTTTGATAAAAACAACAATGCCTTATTAGCTATCGACCGTCTAGGATTGTTCGTTCTAAATGAAAATTTTGATATTATTAAGTCTTATAGTCATGATGCTGATCAAGACAATTCTATTAGCCAAAACAGTATTTATGAAATTTACGTAGATCATACTAATGCCTATTGGTTGGGAGTCAGAGAAGGAGGTATAAACATTATATATGAAAAGGATAATATATTTACTAATATTTTTCACATACAAAATAATGCCAATAGTATTCAAAATAATAATATTAGATCCATTTTTGAAACCAAAAACGGCGATTTGTGGTTTGGCACTGAAAATGGAGTAAGTAAATATTCTTCTAATCAAACTTGGACTAACTATAATAAGGTTCCTAAGCTTTATAACACTGCAATTCTGGCAATAAATGATTATAAGGGCAATTTATTATTAGGGACCTATGGGGAAGGATTATTAAATTTAGATAAAGCCACAGGCAAAGTTTCTGACTTAAAATTAGATACAAAACTTCCTTTAAAGTTTATTTTCAATGTGAGTTGTTTTGATGATGACCTTTGGATTGGAGGTAGTGATGTCAATGGCATTTTAGAACATTATAAAAATAATCAACTTCTAAATAATTATGCAGTAGGTATTGTAAGATCATTGGTTAAAGGTTATGATGACATAAGTTATGTAGGTTCTAGTTTAGGTTTTTTCGAAATCAATAATAGAAATGCTAGTGTACGCCAAATCAAAGAAGAAATTTTTAATTCATTTAATGATATAAATTATCTAAATTTTGACCCACTTAATAATTGTATTTGGATAGGAAACTTAAACGGATTATTTAAATTCGATCTTAGTACAGAAAAAGTAGAAAATGTAAGTGAAAAAGTGAATAAGGAGATGGGCACTGTTTTTTCAATAAGGAAAGATAATATGCAAAATCTTTATTTAGCGTCTATTTCTGGACTTTGGAAGTATAACATTAAAAAGCGAAATTTTAGAAAATACGGGATACAAGATGGCATACAAATCAATGAATTTGGCGTGGGGGCTTCTTCGGAATTTCAGGATGGACGATTAGCTTTTGGAGGACCTAAGGGGGCTGTACTATTTAATCCTAGTGATTTAATTGATGACGAACCTATTTCGGATATTTTTATCTCCAATTTTCAAATAAATGGTAAAACACCAGACAGTATAACCCTTTCAAAAAACATTAATTATACTCGCAAAGTTTATCTAAATTATGATCAAAACACCATCTCCTTTAATTATGAAACGATTAAGTTTCACGGCTCTAATAGAAACATTTTTAGATGGAAATTAGAAGGATATGATAATGATTTTAAAAACACTTATAGTAATGAGAAAATCACGTATTCAAATCTTGATCCAGGCACCTATAATTTACGTGTTCAAGGATTTAATGCTGATGGTGTAAAGGGACAAAACGACTATACTTTAGAAATTGTTGTAAAAAATCCTTTTTGGAAAACATGGAAGGCATTTGCTATCTATACTTTTATTCTATGTATCATTGTTTTTTTGGTTTTTAGAATTCTAAAAGATAATATTCAAAAAAGATTTGATGAAAATAGAATTGCTTTTTTTGTTGAAGTAGCTCACGATATTAGAACACCAGTTTCGTTAATTCAACTACTTGTTAAACAATTGTCAAACCAAGAGAATATTGAAAAATCGATAGAGCTTATCCAAAGAAATACACAAAATCTAAACGAATATGTCACCCAACTTTTAGATTTTCAAAAAATTGACAGAAAACAACTTAAACTTTCTATTGGCAAAGTCGATTTAAAAGATTGCCTTTTGAAGATAATCAATGACTTCACTCCAATACTTCAAGAAAAATCCTTAGATATTGTATTAGATGTTAAGCATATTCCTGTTTGGTTTGATATAGCCAAAATGAACCGTATATTTTATAATTTAATATCGAATGCCATTAAATATAGTAATGAAGGAGGGGAGATAAAAATAAAGGCCAATCTTGGGAATGATGAGCTTCGAATTGATTTTGAAGATAATGGCATTGGAGTTCCAGACGAACAGCAAGAATTAATATTCAAGCGGTTTACTAGAGGAACTAATGTTACCAATAAAGGTATTCCTGGAACAGGATTAGGACTGATGCTTTCCAAAAAAATAGTAGAGTTGCACGGGGGTAAAATACTATTAGTAAGTAAAGAAAACATTGGATCTAAGTTCACTATAGTTTTACCATATGGCACTGAACATTACAGTAAAGAAGAGTTATTGGATGAAGTTCTAACGCCTGAAAAACAAAACCAAATCGATGAGTTTATTAATAAAAACAAACTAATCCTTTTAGTAGAAGACAACGAAGAACTTAGAAAAGCGATAAAAAATGAACTTATCAAAGACTACTCAGTTATTGAAGCAGTAAATGGAAAAGAAGGTTTAGTGATTGCTCTTTCCAAAAATCCTGATTTAATTATAACTGACGTTATGATGCCACAAATGGATGGTAAAGAGTTGTGTAATTTACTCAAAACTAATTTTAAAACCAGTCATATCCCCATTATTATGCTTTCGGCCTTAGTCGATATAGATGATAAAATAGAAGGTTTAGGGACAGGAGCCGATGCTTATGTTGAAAAACCTTTTAATGTTGAAATATTAAAGGCGACTATAAATAATCTTATTAAATCCAGAAGCTTTGGCACACGTTTGCTTGAAGACAAAGAAGTTAAAAAAGAACTAACACCAGACGAATTCTTTTTATCAGATGTGATAGATATTATTAAAAAGAACATCAAAGAAACTGATTTTTCAATTGATAATCTATGTGATATTTTGGGATTAAGTAGATCTAATCTTTATAGAAAGCTAAAAGGATTAATTCATATTTCTCCATCAGATTTGATAATAAAAATAAAATTAAACCACGCAGAAGAATTGATGAAAGCGAAAAAAATTAGTAGAATTTCTGACATCGCTTATGAATCTGGATTTAATGACCCAAAATATTTTAGCACCTTATTTAAAAAACACTATGGCAAAACGCCCAAAGAATTCATTGATGAAAATTAATTTTTTACAATGTTGTATTTAAGATTTGTTAGTTAAAATTATCTGTAATTTCATTAACTAGACTTCTAAAAGTAGAATTTTTCTATGTGAAAAAAATTCGAATAAGGCTAAAAACATCCCTGTAATTGTTTAAAAATTTCAACTCTTAACTTCTAAAAAAGCCTATTTAAAAAACACCAAAAAAATAAAAGGCATTACCAGGAGTATTCCATTAAAAAACCAACAAGACTCTTGATAAGTTTTATCAGTAAAAACAAATACATAATAAGCTCTATTGAATTTTAACGTCAGTAGATTGCTATAATAGTTGTCTAATAAACACCCCATTTCACATTTGACCTATATTTAAACCTAGTCGAATTGAATCTTAACCTTTATTTATATCTTTTTTCGGAAACTTGCATTAATATAAATTTTAATGTATAATGAGAAAAACAAATTTTTTTCCTTTTCTATTAGTGCTAATTGGCGCTAGCTTAATTTTTTCATTTCTAATTAGTATGAAAGATGTAGATACTAATGAAAAAGTAGATTCTTTGATTGAATCTTATAACTATGCCATTGGCACACAAACAGTAGGTGCAAAATATAAGTTTACAGATAAAACTATGCTTGTAGAAACGGCATTAGAAATAAAGAAAATGGGGTCGAATTTGTTGAAATTTTCTATGAACCCAAGATATTGTTCTGAAAACTATGGTCTTCCTAAAAATGACAAAATAAACTCTTTAACGAAACTAGCCACTTTAGAACCATCTGTTAAAGCGGTTTTAGATTTGAATTTTAAATATTATCATATTTGGACTTATGGCTTTTCACAATACACTCCAGAACCTATTGGCAAAAAAGATGATACTGCACAGATAAAATTCATTAATGGATTTCCAAAAAAGTATGAAGATGCACTTTATAAAGAAATTTATGAATTTACTTCCTATTTATTAAAAACATATAATGGTACAGGTAAAGTTTTTTATTTAGGAAATTGGGAAGGCGATTGGCATTTAAGATCCGATTATGACAGGACGAAACCCGCAAATCTCAAAACACTTGAGGGGATGATTCAATGGGCAAAAACGAGACAAAAAGCCATTGATGATGCTAAACGAGATACCAAACATAAAAACATAGAAATATACAATTATATTGAGGTAAATTTGGTTAAAATTGCTTTAGATAACCCAAATACTAAAGTAGTAGCCAATAGTATTGTAAATGTCGTAAACCCAGATTATGTTTCCTATTCTTCCTATGACGCAACTAACCCTTATGACACTGAAGAATCTTTGAAAGTCAATCTAAAAAAGTCTTTAGATTTCATAGAATCGCAATTATCTCCTAAAAAAGGCTTGCCAGCAGGAAAACGAGTATGGATTGGCGAATATGGTAATCCAAGCATTAAATATAATGATGAGATGCAAAATCTACGATCTATTTGGACTATCAAAACAGCTTTAGAATGGGGAACACCTTACATTCTTTATTGGGAAATGTACAACAACGAAATACAAGAAAATACTGGAGCACAAGTTGGATATTGGTTAATTGATGATAAAGAAAATAAACGCCCTATTTGGTATACCCATAATTCGTTTTACAATGAATCCAAAGAGTTTATTAAAAACTACAGCAAAAAACACAATCAAATTCCAAGTTTTGATACTTTTAGAAAAAATGCAGTGAATTTCAAAAGTTTAAACCCAAAAATCTAGCATCATGAAAAATCTATTGTTTTTTATTATTCTATTGGCAATTAGTACCACAACTGCTCAAAATTTTGATTACGGAACCAACATGCCGTTAGAAGATTATAATTTTGTTTTGGGTACAAACAGTTTTCCAACAAAATATCAGTTCAGCACGGATTCTAAATTAATAGAACAAGCCAAACAAACCAGAGCGCTAGGGGCCAATATTTTTAAAACTTCTATCACAGAAAGATTCTTAAAAGATTATGGTTATAAACCCATCGATGCTAATAATATAATGGATGTTATAAAACTAATCCCTGATTATGACAAGGTATTTGCAATGGACTTTAAATACTTTTTCTTCTGGGTTCACACAGCTACCGGAATAAAATGGAAAGAAGGAATCAACAAAGAACAAGAGCAAATCCTTTACAAAGAAATGTTTGATTTTACCTCATACCTTCTTAAAAAATATAATAACTCAGGCAAAACATTTATGATTGGCAACTGGGAAGGCGACTGGTTGCTTCATGGTGAAGGAAATAGAGATAAAACTCCTTCAAAAGAAACAGTTGAAAATATGACCAAGTGGCTGCAAATAAGACAACGCGCCATTGCCGATGCTAAGCAAAAATCTAAGTCAAATAACGTAAATGTATATTATTATATAGAAGTAAATTTAGCCGTAAAAGGCATGACAGGCGGAACCTGCATTACTAGAGATATTTTACCAAACGTAGATGTAGATTTTGTGTCTTATTCAAGCTACGAGTCCAGTAAGAAAAAAGACTATCAGGCCAACAAAGAATCTATGACAAAAGTTTTAAATTTCATAGAAGG
>JAHENA010000079.1 GCA_024643405.1 Flavobacteriales bacterium
CCAAGAGAGGCTTCATACATAAGACCACCAATGGTTTGAGTAAACACGGCAACTCCGTTTTGATAGGCCACATCAACTGACGCTCCTGCTGTGATGGCAACCGCGGAAGCTTGTGCATCAAACTTCATATTACCTTTTTTGAAAGTCTCAAAAGCTTTCTTGTTTTCAAAGAAAATAACTTCACTATACTGCTGGCCTCCGGCTTGGAGCCCAATAGAAGCCTGCTTTAACTTTGACGTTCCTATGATTGCTTGATTTTCATACACAACACCAGTACCAGCTGCGCCTCCAATTCCCAAGCCGGCTTTAGTTACCTTAGGAAACACGACATAGCCATAAGCTTTTTCTTTAAAAGAAGAGAGCTTAGGTGTTTTTTCAATCATTTCGGCCAAGGCCTCATTTGAGTCTTTTTGTAATTCAGGATTCCAACCTCCAACTTGTGCTAAGGACGTTCCTAAAAATAAAAATGTTAAGATAAAGGTTAGGATAGCCGTTTTTTTTAAATCTGTATGTGTCATGATAAAAAAAATTAAATATATAGTAAAAATTAGTTTAGCATATGTCAACATTTACAACCTCTAAATTTACCTTTTTATTATTTAAAATAAAATAAATTGATATAATAAAGTCTCAAGGGTATTGATTTAATTTTGTTTATTTGTATAGCTGCATTATAGGATATTTCCTCTTTATAATTTAATTTTAATCCATGTGATACTATGAAAGCTATAGTTTTATTTGTTAGAGCAACACTTACTGGCGGTATTTTGTTTTTACTTCCAATTGTTTTATTGGTCATGATATTCAATAAGGCATTTGCTATACTTTTTAAAATTTCAGAGCCCTTATCTAAAGTGCTTCCTAATACTATTTTTGGATTAAATGGAAGCATTATACTAGCAATTTTCTTGTTAATAATTATATGTTTTATGAGTGGTTTATTATTTCGCTCTACTTATATCAAAAATCTGGTAAGAAAATTGGAAGAAAGTGTCCTTAATTTTATACCGGGTTATGCCTTAATCAAGTCAATAACAGCAGATTCTATTGGTGAACAAATAGATCAAAAAATGACACCTATTTTAATTAAAGATGACGATTCTTGGAATCTTGCCTTTTTAGTTGAAGAAGGTACTGAATTAAGTACGGTTTTTATACCCGATGCTCCTAGATATGACGCTGGTGAAGTAAAAATAATACCTACAGTATTAGTAAAAAAACTTAATGTTTCTACAACTGTCTTTTCTCGAAGTATAAAAAATTATGGAAAAGGAGCTATCAGTTGGTTAAATTGAAAAGTAATTATTTTGAATTTTTTATGTTTATAGTATTTCCTAAGTAGTATGGCACTCATTATTTAATTTAAATTTTTATGAAAACATATTTAATTTTCTGGGTTCAAAGCACAAAAATTATTTTTATTAATTTTTTGATTGCATTGGTATTAGTAGGGGTTGCTGATACGAGTTATGCTCAAAATTCGAATGGACAAGATTTGAATTTACAACAGACCGTATATGATGTGGCATGGGTGACTTTAGATGGTGTTAATTTATTTAAAGTCAGAGGAATCTCTTCTTTACCAGCACAAAAAAGAGCAGATAATATAAGTAATCACATAAAAGATGCAGCTTCAAATGAGGAAATTGCTCCGGAGGATGTTAGAATTGTTGAAAATGGTGATCACGTCTCAATCTACGCGGCGAATGAAATCATTGTGCAGTTATATGAGCCTGATGGTGATTTGGAAGGGGTGAGTTATAAGCTGGTTGCTCAAACTATTAGGTTAAAAATCATAGAAGCCATCACTACTTATAGATATGAGCGGAGCGCGCCTGTTATTAGGAATAATGCCATCCATGCAGTAGTTGCTACCGTTGTTTTGGTAATTATTTTATTGATTCTTTTATGGATAATAAAGCGAATTGATAAAAACATTCAAAAAAGGATCAAAGCAAGAATTGAAGCTGTCGAAAACATTTCATTTAATCTTATCAGGTCCAACCAGATTTGGAAGATTTTTCATGTTTTGTTTAGGTCACTCAAAATATTATTGATTGTAATTACCTTTATTTTCTTTATAGATTATATACTCAAGTTATTTCCATGGACCAAGGCGTTTTCTGTTTATGCCCTAAAATTAATTTTAGATCCGCTAAAAATCATTGCAATTGCATTTTTTAATTATATACCCGAGATCATATTTCTTGTATTTATTTATTTTTTTACTAAGTACATTATTCAGCTATTAAAGTTATTTTTTATTGGCGTTGAACAGGGAGGTATCATTATAAAGGATTTTCGCCCAGAAACCTCGATGCCTACCTTCAAAGTTGTAAAATTGTTTATCATTGCCTTTGCTGCAGTTATATCGTATCCCTATATACCTGGCTCTGATTCGGTTGCTTTTAAAGGGGTATCTGTTTTTTTAGGAGTCCTTTTTTCTCTGGGATCTTCTTCTTTTATTGGGAATACCATTGCAGGATATTCCATGATTTATAGAGGTGCTTTTAAAAAGGGAGATCTTATTAAAGTAGACGATCAAATGGGTTTTGTTGAGGACCAGAAATTGCAGGTTACACGTTTACGTTCATTTAAAAATGAAGAAATTATAATTCCAAATTCCAGTCTTATTAATAGCAAAATAATTAATTATACAAATAGGGCAGAAGGTTCAGCTTTGTTAATTCATACTACTGTGGGTATTGGGTATGAAACACCCTGGCGATTGGTTGATGCCATGCTTAAATTAGCTGCGAACCGAACAGAAGGTGTTTTAAAGGATCCAGCTCCTTTTGTTTTAAAGAAAACTTTAAACGATTATGCAGTAGATTATGAAATTAATGGGTATTGCGTGGATGTTTCAAACATTAATCATATATACACCAAATTGCATAATAATATTTTAGATGTTTTTAATGAAAATGATGTTCAAATTATGACTCCTTCCTATAGAAATGATCCTGATCTTCCAAAAGTTGTTCCTGTTGATAAATGGAATCAACCTTTGGCGAAAGAAAAATAATCATATATTTTTGAAAAAAAATAAGGTTTATGAAAAATCAAATTAAAATTGTCATTTTAGTTTTTGTAATGTCCATATCCCATCTAGGGTTTTCGCAGGTTTATTCTGAATTAACAAATGTCCAAAAGGACACCTTAGAATACAATCAATTACTTCCTATTTTTGGTAAAAAAGTTAAAGCTTTGGGTTTTGATTTGCCGCATTCGGCCGGTTTGGCGGTTAATTATATCTGGCAACAATCAGATATTACAGTGTCCAATATTAGTGTCGGTTTTAATAATGGTCCCATGTATAATGTGGATGAACTGGTCCGTTTTAATACCACGAGTTCTGAAAGTAATGGGGTAAATTTTAGGCCTGATGTTTGGTTATTTCCATTTCTTAATGTTTATGGCATTATAGCACAAGCAAAATCACAAACTAATGTTGATGTTGGGGTTTGGATTCCTAGAATAAATGGAGCAGAGGAGTTGTTTTCCATACAAACAAACCCAAAATTTAATTCTACTTCTTTAGGCTTTGGTATGACACCTACTGCCGGATTCTTTGGTGGCTGGATTGCTTTAGACATGAATTTGACTTGGACCGATGTGGATGCTTTAGACAAACCAGTATTTGTATTTGCTTTTGACCCAAGAATTGGAAAAACCTTTAAATTGAATAAACCAGAACGTAATATTTCTTTTTGGGTGGGTGGTTTTCGTTTAAAAGTAAATAGAGACACTAATGGAAGCCTTCCTATAAACGAAATATTTCCTGTTGACGAATGGAACCAGAAAGTTACTAATGGTCAGGTAAAAGTTGGTGAGGCACAAATTGAACTGGATAATTGGTGGAATGATTTGACCCCAATAGAACAAAAAAACCCTGTAAATTCAACAAAATATGAGTTTAATCAGAAAAAACTGAATGTCGCTTCAGCCGTTTTGAACGGTGCAGAAAATGCACTTGGTACTGCCGATAATTCTACCATACAATATACTTTGGATAA
Source organism: Flavobacteriales bacterium (assembly GCA_024643405.1). Lineage (GTDB taxonomy): Bacteria > Bacteroidota > Bacteroidia > Flavobacteriales > Flavobacteriaceae > Yeosuana. The sequence continues at coordinate 4,017 of JAHENA010000079.1, forward strand.
AAAACAAAAAAACCAATGGAATTTTGTTGTTGGCAGCCAGTTTCAGCTTAGTAAAAGTTATATGATTCGAGCAGAATACGGTTTTTTATCAGCACGTCAGCATTTTTTATGTAGCCTTCAATACCGATTTGCATTATAGTTTTTGTTCTTTAATGCATAAATTCTTTGCTTTTATGATTACTCAGAATATTTTTGAAGATGACTGATTTCAGTCATAAGATAATGACTAAACATATATTGACTTTATTAATTATTTCTGTTTGTAGATATTTGTTGCAAAAACCGTTGATAATCAGTATTATCAGGATACAATTGAATAAGCTTAATTAAAACAGTTTTAGCTTTTTCTGTCTGATTGGCATTCGCATATTGAAAAGCCAGAGCATACAGTAAATTTTCATCATTAGCGTCTATTTTCAAGCCATTTAAGAGTGTTTTTTCTGCTTTTAATTGGTCTCCATTTTTATTATACAACAAACTTAAGTTGTAATGTGCTCTCATGTTGTCAGGCATTATTTTAATGGCTTTTTCCATTTGTTTAATAGCTTCCTCAGTTCTTTCTAATTCGGCATATAATAAACCTAAGGAGTAATAAGAAGGGCCATATTCCGGTTCTTGAGATATGACGGTTTTATAAGCCGCTTCCGTTTTTTGATAGTCTTGATTTCTATAGTACAAGTTGGCTAAGTCCATCCGTACTTGATTGTTGGAATTATCAATCTTCAAAGCCTTTTCATAACCTTCAATTCCTTTTTGCAGATTTCCTTGTTTTAAATAATAATTGCCCCTTCTTGTTTGTCCACCTAAAAAGTCTAAATTGATATCTAAATAATCAAAAAATTCTCTTTTTACCTTTTGATAGCTGTCTTTATATTTCTCCGGTATTTGAGTTTCTGTTAAACCAGCAAGTCCATAAAAAGCTTTCACTCTTACACTTCTTTTGCTATCATTTAAAAGCGGCAAAAAATAATTTGTATAATCTGTAGTATTTATTTGACTTAAAAGATCTAGGGTGGTTCCTCTAACTAAAGGTGATTCGTCATTTAATAAAAGAATGAATTTATTAATTAAATCTTCAGAATGGTATTTTGATACTGCCTGCACAGCCGAAGCTCTCACAATTTCCGGCTGTTTCATATCATTAATCAATTCAAATAATCCTTTGTCAGCACCGGGTTCGCCAACCATTCCAGGAACCAGTTTATCAGAAAAATGTATGGAATCAACCGTTCCAAACAAGTTTTTAAATTCGTCCCAGGCCCATTGATTGCTTTTATCCTTATGGCAACCTGCACAGGCATTTGGCGTCCCGTATTTTAAAGTTAAATCGGGTCTAGGAACTCTAAAACTATGATCTCTTCTAAAATCGTTTCCCATATAATATCTGCCAGGCATATGGCAATTAATGCACATAGCAGCTTCTGTATCTTGTTTATGAAAATGGTGTTCTGGGGTGTCATATTTTGCAGGAATATGACATTGTGCGCACAGCGCATTACCTTCAAATTTTAATTTTAAGGAGTGTGAATTGTGGCAATTATTGCAGGCTATATTATTACGGTACATTTTACTTTGAACAAAAGAGCCGTATACATAATCTTCTTCTAAGATTTGTCCGTCAGGATAGTAAAAGTCGTCCACTATTATTTGCGGAAAAAAGTGATCTAATAAGGTGCCTTCAAAATTAAATGAAGAAGAAAACTGCTCACGTCTTAAATGACATCTGGCACAATCATCCACTAAACCTTTGGGCGAATTGTTTAAGGTCATATGCATGGTTCCAGTATTTTTATAACCGTCTCCAAGTCTTTTTACATCTTCAACATGCTGTTTACCGGGTCCGTGGCAAGCCTCACAACTCACATTGATTAAGGCATATTTTGTATTATAACTATCTGTTTTGTCATCATAATTTTGTCTCACATTGGTGGAGTGACAATCAGAACACATGTTATTCCAGTTGAGACCACCTTTGGTCCAATGAATCCATTCTGAATGCACCACTTTAAAATCCGGATACAGATCAAACCATTCGTTTTTTATTGTGTCCCAAGCCGTTCTTAGACATTGGAAATGACCATTAGGAAATGCAACGATGTATTGTTGTAGTGGTGTGATTCCAAAAGTGTAAATGATTTTGTAATCTTGATAAGTTCCTTCCGGACCTTCTGTATTCACAAAATAATCTTTTCCTTTTTTATAAAACCGAGAAGTAACACCTTGACTAACAAAAGTTTTGTTGTTAAAATCAGCCAATATAGTTAAACTATCTGCTATCTGCATGGCTTTGTCATGATGCGAGCCCTGCCAATCTTTAAACGCTTGCTGATGGCATTCTTTACAATTATTATCACCTAAAAAATAGCTGTCAGGAATTTCTTTTGCTGAAATAAAAACAGTTTCTTTTTGATTGATGTTTTCATAGGTTGATTTTTCTTTACACGAAAAAAACAAAGCTATGGTCATTAATAAAAAGCAAATTTTAATAAATGGATTAATGTTTAAAGTTCCTTTCTTTATGAATCTTAAAAAGAGATTTTTATTCATTTAATGATGATGCCTATTGAATAGTAAAAATAAATAATAAAAAATTTATAGGCTTTCTATCTTTTTACTAATTATAATTGATGGCTATTTTAATTTTTTAATATGGTTTCTATTTTGGTCAGTTCTTCTGATGTAAAATCTATATTTTCTTGAATGGCAACGGCATCTTCAATATGCGATACTTTGCTAGCACCAATGATTACGGAAGTCACTCTTTTGTCTCTTAAAACCCAGGCCAATGCCATTTGTGATAATTTTTGACCTCGTTTTAAAGCCATGTCATTTAAGAGTTTAACTTTTTCAATTTTATCAGGAGTTAAATCTGAATTTTTTAAAAAACCATGTGATTTAGCGACTCTTGAATCTTCTGGAATATGGTTTAAATATTTATCTGTTAATAAACCTTGAAAAAGCGGGCTGAAAACAACCGAGCCGACACCATTTTTATCTAAAGTATCAAGTAAGCCATCTTCAATCCATCTGTTAAACATACTATAGGACGGTTGGTGCACTAAACAAGGGGTTCCAAGCGATTTTAGAATATCAATGGCAATTTGCGAATCTTTCGGATTGTAAGAAGAGATTCCGGCATACAGTGCTTTGCCAGAGCGCACAATGTGGTCTAAAGCCATCATGGTTTCTTCAATAGGAGTATTAGGATCTGGTCTGTGACTATAAAATATATCGACATAGTCAAGTCCCATGCGTTTTAAACTTTGATCACAACTTGAAATGAGGTATTTTTTTGAACCCCAATCACCGTAGGGTCCTGGCCACATTAAATAGCCCGCCTTTGAGGTGATTATTAATTCGTCTCTATAAGCTTTTAAATCTGATTTTAAAATAGAACCGAATACACTTTCTGCCGAACCTGGAGGTGGTCCATAATTATTTGCCAAGTCAAAATGGGTAATTCCTAAATCAAAGGCTTTAAGGACCATGGCTCTTGCATTTTCATAAACATCAACGCCGCCAAAGTTATGCCATAAACCTAAAGAAATTTTTGGTAAAAGGATACCGCTTTTTCCGCATCGGTTGTATTGCATGTTGTCATATCTGTTGGGGTTTGCTAAAAAACTCATATCCCTAAATGTTTAAATAAATTTTTAAGAAATAAAGATATTACATTTAGTTATTTTTGGACTAATGAAATGGATTGATTTTTATTTAAATTGAATAAAAGATTGATTTCTTTTAGACATTGAAGATTTTTTACAATCTTGTAGTCACTAAAATTATTTTTCATGATAATTATTCTTATGGGTGTGAGTGGTTGTGGAAAAACAACCATTGGTAGGCAATTAGCTTTGGAACAAGGGCTGCCATTTTTTGATGCTGATGATTTTCATCCTAAGGCTAATATTAAAAAAATGAAAAATAATCTGGCACTCAGTGATTCAGATAGATTGCCATGGCTAAATACGCTGGCAGAAAAAATTTTTGAATGGGAAAATAATGAAGGGGCCGTTTTGGCGTGCTCGGCACTTAAGGAATCCTATAGAACAATTTTAGCTTCTAGACATTCAAATATTTTATGGGTTTTTTTATCGGGTACTTTTGAGGTGATAAGTGAGCGACTTAGAAAAAGAACCAGTCATTACATGAAAGACACCCTTTTACAATCGCAATTTGATACTTTAGAAGTCCCAAAATATGGGTTGTATGTCAATATTGAGAATAGTATTGATGACATTATTAAACGTATCAGTTCAAAATTGAAACAAATGAATCAATCAGTCTTTGGGATTATTGGGTTGGGTGTCATGGGCAAAAGCCTCAGTTTAAATATGGCTGAAAAAGGATTTAATGTTTCTGTCTACAACAGAGCAGATAACGGAGAAGCGCAGGTAGTTTCAGATTTTCTTGAAGACAACCATGCTTTAAAAAATATTTCGGGATTTACTGAATTGCAACAATTTGTAGCGTCACTGGCTACCCCAAGAAAAATATTGATTATGATAAAGGCTGGAAAGGCTATTGATATTGTTATAGATCAATTAATACCGTTTTTAACAAAAGGAGATATCATCATTGATGGCGGGAATTCACATTATAAAGATACCGCAAAAAGAGTTGACTATTTAGCCAGCAAAGAATTGCATTTTGTGGGATGTGGAATTTCTGGGGGAGAAGAGGGTGCCAGAAAAGGACCTTCCATGATGCCTGGAGGATCTAGGGAGAGTTATCAAAGTATAGCGCCAATTTTAGAAGCTATTTCAGCGAAGGATAAAACGGGTAAGCCTTGTTGCACATACATTGGGCCAGAAAGTGCAGGTCATTTTGTTAAAATGATTCATAATGGTATGGAATATGCTGAAATGCAATTGCTAGCCGAAGTATATGCTATTATGAAGATTTCAATGGAAAACGAAAAAATAGCTGAAATTTTATCAGAATGGAGATCTACAGATTTGTCAAGTTATTTATTAGAAATCACCATTGATATTTTCCTTAAGAAAGAGGGGAATCAATATGTTTTGGATAGCATTTTAGATGCTGCTGGAAACAAAGGTACGGGTTCATGGTCCAGCAAAGCTGCTTTGGATTTGGGCTCAGTAAATAACATGATGAGTTCAGCGGTATTCGCTAGGTATTTATCATCATTTAAGCAAATAAGACAATCTTTATCTTCTCAATTAAAAAAAGATTCAGAAGCAATAGAGGAACCTGATATAATGGCCCTGAAAAATGCCTATCGTTTTGCCAGAATCATAAACCACCATCAAGGTTTTGAACTTCTTCGTTTGGCATCAATAGAATACCATTGGAAACTTAATCTTTCTGAAATTGCCCGTATTTGGACCAATGGCTGTATTATTAGGTCAGACTTCATGGATCAGTCTGTTGAAATTTTTAAAGTATATGAGAATTATTTTGAGCATCAATCCATTTTTAAAAATTTGATATCTTCAGAAAACAGTGTCAAAGATTGCGTCTCATATAGTCTGAAATATCGCATTCCGTTCGATACTTTTTTTGCTTCCTATAATTATTGGGTCTCAATAACGACTGAAAACTTATCGGCTAATTTAATACAGGCACAACGTGATTATTTTGGCGCTCACACATACCAAAAAAGAGATGACGTTTCAGGTAGATATTATCATACAAACTGGTTAGAAAAATGATAGATTTTACACTTATTTCAGCCGTCGTCATAGGAATTGTTGTTTTAATCTTTTTAATATTAAAATTGCGGATTCAGGCATTTATTGCGTTGCTTATTGCCAGTATTGTTGTGGGAATACTTTCTGGAATGAATCCTTCTGAAATTATTACAACCATGCAAGAAGGTATGGGCAATACATTGGGTTTTGTAGCTATGGTAGTGGGATTAGGGGCTATGTTTGGTGCTATATTAGAACATTCAGGAGGCGCTGAAGCATTAGCTAATTTTCTGGTGAAAAAATTCGGAGAAAAAAATGCCTCCTGGGCTTTGGTCATTGCCGGGTTTTTTATTGCCATTCCTGTTTTTTTTGATGTGGCCTTCATTATTTTAGTGCCCATTATTTATTCACTTCAAAGGAAAACCAAAAAATCACTTTTGCTTTATGGAATACCACTTCTTGCTGGATTAGCGATTACACATGCCTTTATTCCGCCAACTCCCGGACCTGTGGCTGTAGCAGATATTTTAAAAGCTGATTTAGGATGGGTTATATTATTTGGATTTGTGGTTGGGATACCTACGGCAATAATCAGTGGCCCTATTTTTGGAAAATATATAGCTAATAAAATTTTTGTTGAGGCTCCTCAACTAACTATTGACAAATTAATAGGAGAAGAATTTCCCTCAGTCGGCGTTATTTTTTCAATTATAGGCATTCCAATTTTATTAATTGTTAGCAATACCATTCTCAACAGCACCTTATTTAGTGAAGGCCTTATCCCATTTGAGGTTAAGTCCTGGCTTAAAATGATTGGCCACCCATTTACCGCTTTAATCATTGCCAATTTGGTGGCATGGTATGTTTTGGGTATTAGAAGAGATTTTACAAAAGAAAATTTATTAAAAATTACCACAAAATCAATGGAGCCTGCAGGAATCATTATTTTACTTACTGGAGCTGGTGGTGTATTTAAACAAGTATTAGTAAATACTGGAACAGGTGAAATGTTGGCGAATTATTTTGCTAATGAAGGGGTTAGTATTTTACTATTTGCCTTTTTGGCTGCAGTAACTGTCAGAGTTTTACAAGGCTCATCTACGGTTGCTATGATTACGGCGGCAGGAATTACGGCACCGCTTTTAACAGTGGATATATCAGAAATTGATAAAGCTTTATTGGTAATTGCCATTGCTTCAGGGGCATCCATACTGTCACATGTCAATGATAGTGGTTTTTGGTTGGTGAGTAAATATTTGGGTATAAATGAAACACAAACCTTTAAAAGCTGGACATTAATGACAACAATTCTTTCATTAACAGGCTTTATAACTGTTTTTATTTTTTCAATAATTCTCTAATAATAAAAAATAATATTTAGATTTACATTCTTTGAATTAAAATAAGACTAACTAACTTAATTATATATCAAACTAATTATGACTACACATTTTGAATTTTGGGATTACTTTGTTTTTATTACGTATGCTGTTTTAATATTAGGTGTAGGTTTATGGGTATCGAGAGATAAAGAAGGACATCAAAAAAATGCTGAGGATTATTTTTTAGCCAGTAAATCATTGCCTTGGTGGGCTATAGGAGCCTCGCTTATTGCTGCAAATATTTCAGCGGAGCAATTTATAGGCATGTCTGGTTCTGGTTTCGCATTAGGATTGGCGATTGCATCTTATGAATGGATGGCCGCTATCACATTAATCATTGTTGGTAAATACTTTTTACCCATTTTTATTGAAAAAGGGCTTTATACGATTCCTGAATTTGTTGAAAAACGATTCTCTACTAATTTAAAAACCATTTTAGCAGTCTTTTGGATAGCCTTATATGTGTTTGTCAACCTTGCTTCAGTGCTATATTTAGGTAGTTTAGCGTTAGAAACAATCATGGGAATTCCAATGATGTATGGCGTTATTGGATTGGCATTGTTTGCTGCCGCTTATTCTTTATATGGAGGTTTGTCAGCAGTAGCATGGACAGATGTGATACAGGTGATATTTTTGGTATTAGGAGGTTTAGTGACAACGTATATTGCTTTAAATACAGTTTCGGACGGAGAAGGAGTTATGGCCGGAATAAAAACAGTTTATGATGCCACTCCGGAGCGATTTGCAATGATTTTTGATAAATCAAATGCTTACTATGATATGTTACCAGGTATAGGGGTTTTATTAGGAGGTATGTGGGTTGCAAACTTATATTACTGGGGATTCAATCAATACATTATTCAAAGAACCTTAGCTGCCAAATCATTAAAAGAGGCTCAAAAAGGAATTTTATTAGCAGCATTTTTAAAATTAATTATTCCGTTAATTGTAGTCATTCCAGGAATTGCTGCCTATGTGATGATTAATGATCCTGAAATTATGGCTCGATTAGGTGATTCCTCTTTACATAATTTACCATCACTAGACCAAGCGGATAAGGCGTATCCATGGTTATTACAATTTTTGCCTACGGGAATGAAAGGTATTGCTTTTGCGGCGCTTGCTGCTGCTATTGTGTCGTCATTGGCTTCTATGTTAAATTCAACCTCTACTATTTTCACCATGGATATATATAAACAATATATCAATCCTACAGCAAATGATAAAACTACTGTAAATGTTGGAAGAATCTCTGCGGCAGCTGCCTTAGTGATAGCGGGTATTATGGCCCCACTTTTAGGAGGTATAGACCAGGCCTTTCAATTTATACAAGAATATACAGGTATTGTAAGTCCTGGAATCTTAGCCGTATTTATGTTAGGATTATTCTGGAAGAAAACAACTAATAAAGCGGCTATTGTTGGTGCGTTGGCATCTATTCCAATTGCCTTATATTTTAAAGTAGCTCCAAACGGATGGTCAACCAGTTCATTTTTTGTTGACGTGCCATTTATGGATCAAATGGGATATACCTTATTATTAACCATGGGTGTTATTGCTTTGGTAAGTTATATGCAACATAAAGGTGCAGATGATGAAAAAGGAATTCCAATTACAAAAGATTCATTTAAAACCAGTCCTTTATTTAATATTGGCGCTTTTGCAGTCATGCTTATTGTAGCTGCTCTTTATGCCACTTTTTGGAGTTAAATAACGAAAATATAGACAAAAAAGGGTTGATCATATCAACCCTTTTTTATTATATAGAATAACTGATTATCAAAAAATCGATTTAGATAATTTTTTTTGAAATAAATAAATTTTAAAAAATAGAATATTTGTAAAAAACCTAACAAAAGTCATGTTTTAAGAAATAAACAAAACGTTTATTTGTAATGTTATTTATTGGTTGGTTGATAACAAAAAAAAGGGAGTAATTCTAAATGAATGGTTCTCTTTTTTTTTGTTTTATGATTCTTGTAAAATCTACAAAGCGTATTTTATTCAGACTTTTTATCGATGAAATGCATAAAAATAAGATAAAAAAATCTTTTTTCCTTAAAACTGACATTTGTTATGTTTTCTAAATAGAACAAGTCATAACTTTATTCGTAATTGAGTCCCTAAATCTCTAATTAAGTTATGAAAAATCATTTTTCCTTTCTGATTTTTTTGACGTTGCTTTTAAATTTTGAGTTATTTGCTCAACCACCAGGTCATATTCCCGCTCCTATTATAAACAAAGGAATCTTAAAAATAGAACCTTCTACTCAAGTTTATTTTGGTGATGCTTATATTAATGAAGGAAGTCATGACAATGAGGGTGAATTGTATTTAAACCATCATTTTATAAATGATGGTAGTACAACCATACCAACATCTGGAACAACATTTTTTACAAGTTCACTAAATGATACACTAACCATTTCGGGCATAACAGGTCGTGTTAATTTTTACAATATGGAAGTTAATGTGACCGGAGTTGATAAAAAGGGCGTTTCTATAATTGATGGCCTTCATTTAGAAGTAGTAAATAAGGTTAATTTGGTAAGTGGTGATTTAAGATTAGTAGGACAAGCTCAACTGGTACAAACTC
>JAHENA010000161.1 GCA_024643405.1 Flavobacteriales bacterium
TGCATTTCATGCTAAACCAACTGTAAAAGAAAATGCACAAAGTTCTATATCTAGCATAGGGTTGGATGGCGTTCTATATTTGTTAGGTTATCACGATAGGCATATAGATTTGATGGAATAACTAATAAATAGATTCAACATTAATTTGTATCTACTAGAAGTACAACTCTAGGTAGTACTACTGTAGTTATGTCTTTTTTAAAATTCCAAAATTGGAACCAGTTAAAAGACTTAATAATAGATATTTAATTTAACAATTATTTAATACAGCTCATGCAATACATAAGGGTTCTAATCGTTTTTTAATTGTTGTTGACAATATCAAAAAATGAAATTAAAATGCTTATTAGTTTTCCTTCTATTTATGGGATATCATTCTTACGCTCAAGAATGGGAAACTAATTTCGAAAACGCTAAGGTCTTAGCCTCAAAAAGTAATTATAACATTATTTTAGTATTTCAAGGATCTGATTGGTGTGCGCCTTGCATGAAATTGGATAAAGAAATATGGAGTTCCCCTGAATTTAAAAGGCTATATAAAGATCATTTTGTTATGCTTAAGGCTGATTTTCCTAGAAAAAAAGCTAACAAATTATCAGAAGAACAATCATCCCAAAATTCTAAACTTGCTGAATTGTATAATGCCCAAGGATATTTTCCGTTAGTGGTTGTTTTAGATAAAAAAGGAGAAATTTTAGGAAAAATGGGATATGAAAAAATATCGCCACAGGCCTATTTTGAAAAACTAACTTCCTTTTAGAACTTATTTTGAAAAAGTACATCATTGTAATATTATTTTTTTCTAGTTCAGTTATATATTCACAACAGGTTTTTACAAAAACCATTAAGCTCATGGGGAGTCGATTTGATATTTCTGTAGTTGCAGAAAATCGAGTTAAAGGAGAGAATTATATTGAATTAGCGGTACAAGAAATTACAAGAATTGAAAAACTTATATCTTCATGGGATTCATTATCTCAAACTTCTTTAATAAATAAAAATGCTGGATTACAGCCTGTTGTGGTAGATCCGGAACTTTTTGATTTAATCCAGCGCGCTATAAAAATTTCAAAATTAACAGAAGGTGCTTTTGATATTAGTTACGCTTCTATGGATAAAGTTTGGAAATTTGATGGAAGCATGAAAGAAATGCCAACTGAAGAAGCTATAAAAAATTCAGTAGCAAAAGTAGGCTATCAAAATATAATATTAAATGAAAACAATCATTCTGTGTTTTTAAAACTTATGGGTATGAAGATTGGTTTTGGTGGTATAGGAAAAGGTTATGCCGCAGATAGAGCTAAAGCTTTACTTGAAAGCAAAGGAGTTAAGGCCGGTATTATTAATGCTTCTGGCGATTTAAATACCTGGGGAAAACAACCTGATGGTAAGGATTGGATGGTGGCCATTGTAAATCCAATTAATAAAGAGAAGGTCTTTTCATGGTTACCCGTTTACAATTCAGCAGTTGTTACTTCAGGTAATTATGAAAAATATGTAAAGTTTAATAATGTATTGTACACTCATATCATTGACCCAAGAACCGGATATCCAAGTACTGGTATTTTGAGTGCATCAATTTTCACAGCAAATGCTGAGTTAGCTGACGCATTGGCAACTTCTATTTTTGTAATGGGTGTAGATGTCGGGTTAGATTTTATAAATCAATTGAATGGTGTAGAATGTATTATTGTCGATAAAGACAATAAAGTTCACACCTCAAAAAATATAAATTTAAAACAGTTGAATTAGTTATGAAGAAGTGGCTATTAATATTACTAACAATGATTTCTTTTACTTCTTGTATGGCAGTGAAGGAATATGAAAAGGTGAATCTTAACGATCCGGATATGGTATTATCTAGGAGACTATCTGATCGATTTGAAACAAATTTTCAAGTGTATAGAGAAGGTGCATCAGGTGCTAATGGCGGAAAATCTGGAGGTGGTTGTGGTTGTAATTAATTTATAATCATAAAAAATGAAATAGTCTCAAATGTCAAATGAAAACAATATTTAAAATAATCCTATTATTTTTGGTGTTTACACCGTATACTTATGCGCAAAAAGATCAAACAGAATCCTATAAAAAGCGCGTATTAGAAACGACAGAAGTTGATTTTTTAACAAGTTACTATACCCAAGATGGAAATAATGCCTCAGTTACTGGAGGGATTGGTGATGAACATTTAACAGATTTTACGCCAACCGTTGTTATAAGTGTTCCATTAAACGATGATGATGTATTAACCGTTGATGCTGGATTTTCAGCCTATTCTTCAGCTTCATCTAGTAATTTAAATCCATTTGATTTTGGAGGAGGAGATGATGGTAATTCACAATCAGCGCCGTCAAATATAACTGGTAGTCCATGGGTTACTTCATCAGGAGCCTCAAAATCAGACATTTGGACTAATTTGAATGCCAATTATTTACATAGTTCAGAAAATAGAAATACAATTTGGAATGCTGATGTATCTTTTGCAACAGAATATGATTATTCATCTATTGGTTTTGGAGGAGGCATCATTAAGTTATTTAATAAAAAAAATACAACGCTTGGATTAAATACTAAAATATACTTGGATTCTTGGAGACCTAAATATCCGGTAGAATTAGATTGGTATTTTGGGGTTAATGGAAATTTAAATTCTGGTCAATTCAGAGATGTTCCTATTTATAATGAAGCCGGAATTGCTATAGATAAATCCGGAAATACAACACCTATTTGGAGTCCGGATAACTATCAAGGGATTACAGATAAATCAAGAAATTCATATTCGGTTTCATTTAGTTTTGCTCAAATATTAAATAAAAATGCTCAATTTTCAGTATTTTTTGACGTGGTTAAGCAAGAGGGTTGGTTAGGAAATCCCATGCAACGTGTTTATTTTTCTGATGCGGCTAATTACTATATGGGAAATGCCTCTAGCATACCAAATTATACTTCAAAAATAAATAGAGATGTTTTTCAATTGGCTGATGATATTGAGCGTTTGCCAAATAATCGCTTAAAATTTCCGATTGGTATGTCTTTTAATTATTATCTAAATGAAATATTTGTCTTAAGATCATATTATAGATATTATTTTGATGATTGGGGTATTAAATCTCACACTGCAAATTTAGAGGTGCCAATTAAGATTAATCAAAAATTCACTTTGTATCCATCTTACAGATATTATAATCAAACGGCAGCTGATTATTTTGCCCCATATGAGCAAAATTTATCTACGAGTAATTATTATACTTCAGATTATGATTTATCAAAATTTAGCGCCAATCAATATGGAATTGGATTAGGTTATACAGATATTTTTACAAAATGGCATATTTGGAAATTGGGCTTAAAAAATATGGATTTAAAATATTACACTTATAAAAGAAATACAGGATTAAAGGCAAATATTATTACTGCTGGCTTTAAATTTATTATGGATTAGTTGTTTACAACCTTGTTATAAATCTATCATAAAAGTCTTTTATTCTTCCTTGTAAAAGTGTTATTTTGGCATGGTTTTTCGTCTATTCTATATTTGATTAAAAAACTGAAATTAATCCAAGTTTATGCACCAAATTAAATTAACCATTTTTATATTTTTTATTTTTAAT
>JAHENA010000162.1 GCA_024643405.1 Flavobacteriales bacterium
TAGGATAATGTGGGTTTTCAGGAATGTATACAATGGGTTCTATATTAAATTCAGGTAGATATTTGACAAATTTCAACCATCGCTGTACACCCGGCCCTCCGGCAGGTGGCCAATAATAGGTTATGATGAGTGCTTTTTTATGCACTGTCATTCTTTTTTTGCTTCAGTTGATAGAATAAGCCTAAAATTACCAAAATTCCAACTAAAATAGAGCTAGTTAAAGAGACAGTACTTCCTGTTTTTACAACCTCTGGATTAAACTTAAATTCAATAATATGCTCACCATCAGGAATTTCCATCCCACGTAAAACATAATTCACGCGAATATGCTTAGTCTCTATACCATCAATAAAAGTCTTCCACCCGTAAGGATAATAAATTTCAGAAAAGACTGCAAAGCCTTCATTTCTATTTTTTGACACATATTTTAAATAGTTTGGTTTGTGCTTAATAAGATTGATTGAAGCTAATGAATCCAGACTATATTTATCTTTAATATTACTCCTCACTAAATTAAATACTGCTTTGTTTTTATTATCTAAATTACTTAATGCTAATATTTCTTCATTTGCAGAATTAACATTCTTTAATTCTTTTACAAACCAAGCGTTGCCGTTGGCTTCTTCATTAGTGTATGGAAAAACAGTACCCAAACTATCTTGCACGATAATATATTTGGTATTAAGCATATTAAGCACCTTCAAGTTATTTTTGGCAACATAAAAATCAAACAACTCACTGTATCGCTTTAATTCTGCCGCATTATAGCCGTTTAACGAATTATGAAAATACGATGGCTTTGCAGCACCACCTACTAAATCGAACACGCGATAATAGCTCGTATCTTGTAAAATATAATTATCAGCTTCATCAGCTAAAAAAGGTTTATTTACCTGAATTGAAGAAACAAAATCATCATTATTGACATAGCGCTTATCTACTCCTACTAAATCATACAAAATAAGAACTCCAAAAACTATGATAACCCAATTTTCTTTTAGCTTATTTTTTAAATACATATAAATGGCAGCAGCAGAAAGCAAAACCAAAACAAGGGTTCTTATAGTATCTTGATTAAAAATAGTTTTACGGTCTTCTTTTATAGCATCAATAAATGCTTGCCCGTAATTTTGTCGATAAAACCCATCATTAACTCCCACAAAATCAAACAATGAGGTTTTAAATAACAAGAAAATCAATGATATTCCACCTGTAATAATGGTGGCGTATTTAAGTGCTTTTAACTTTTCTTCTTTCTTTTCGTTACTATTAAACAATTTTACTAATCCCATAACAGCTAAAACAGGAATGCACAATTCTAATATCACCTGAATAGAGGTCACCGCCCTAAACTTATTATAGAGTGGTATATAATTAATAAAGAAATCTGTTATTGGATTGCTATCAGGGTCCGGAACAGTAACAAAAAACCAGTTTTTCCCTAAAGATAGAATCCATGACAATAAAATTCCTCCAACTAACCACCATTTTAAACGGCCTTTAACTAAAAACAACGCAAAAACAAATAAAAATAAAACAACCGCCCCAATATATGCAGGCGCTTCAACTATGGGCTGTTCGCCCCAATACATAGGGGCTCGCTTCGATTCTTCCAAAGCTTGTGAGGGCGTGGCGCCTAGTTGTCTATAGGCTGTATAGGTTTTCGAATCCTTTCCAACATCTTCTCCATTGCCACCCCCCATAAATCTGGGTATAAACAAATTAAAAGTCTCAGCAAAGCCATAACTAAATTGTGTAATATAATCTCTATCTAAACCAGAGGTTACTTCTTTAGGAGAACCATCAGGATTAATGGTGAGTTCACTTTTTCCTCGTGTACTTTCCTTTACATATTCCTTTGTAGCCAGCACATTAGTGGCGTTTAGGGCCACAGATAAAATAACAGCAAGAACTAAAACACCCATAGCTTTAAAATAATCCCGCAAATCTTTTCTCTTATAAGCATCAACTAAATAAGCTGCTCCTATTATAATGACCAAAAACATTAAATAATAGGTCATTTGGAAATGATTCGCTACTAACTCTAGACCCATAGCTATGGTGGTTAGTAAAAATCCGG
The DNA here is from genome assembly GCA_024643405.1 of Flavobacteriales bacterium. Taxonomy (GTDB): domain Bacteria; phylum Bacteroidota; class Bacteroidia; order Flavobacteriales; family Flavobacteriaceae; genus Yeosuana. The sequence continues at coordinate 2,081 of JAHENA010000162.1, forward strand.
AAATATATTTCCTTTGAAATGTTAACAAAATACCACTTAAAACTAATGGCATATAAGCAATTGCATGCGCTTTACTATTATGACCAACTCCTAAAATGATTATTAAATAGGTAGAAAATCCAAAGGCCAGCGCACCAATGGTTGCCAGTTTGAAATCAACTTTTAATACTAATAGAAGTATATAGAAACTGAAAAAATACAAAAACAAATAATCGGCAGGCCTTGGTAAAAAGCGAAGTGTTAAATCTAATTTCTTAATATAATTGTGAGGGTATTTAGCGCCTAACTGATAGGTTGGCATCCCTGAAAAAGCACTATTTGTCCAATAGGTTTCTTCTCCGGTTTCAGCTCTAAAATCATTTTGTTGTTTACTCATGCCGATATATTGCATGATATCACTTTGAAAAATCTGTTTACCTTGAAGAACTGGACTAAAATATACTAATGAAATAATGACAAAACCCACTAAAACTAATAGGTGTGGTAGCACTCGCTTTATAGAAAATCGCATGAATTTAGATTAAAATCAATGATTCCGAAAATTAATCAATTTCTTCGTAATCAATATAGTCTCCTACGTTTTTATTTGAAGATTTAGTCTTAGGAACTTTATCAATAGTGACTTCACCCTCTTTTCTAGGAGGTTCATTTTGTTTTTGAAACGCGCCTCCAAAATGTTCTTCCGCTTTTTTAGCGACAAATTTCATTATTAATGGTGCAAACAACCGCGATATCACTTTTAAAACATAATAAATTACTAATATGATTAGTATCGTTCTAAGAAACCCAGTCGCAGATGCAAATTGTAGCATAAATAAGTTTTTCACAAAAATACAATTCTATACTTTTAAAAAACAGTCAAAAATGATAAAAAAACTATAAAATCTCTATATTTGAATACCTTTAATTATCAATAAATAAATTGTCTTATAAATTTATCATGATATAAAATTCAAAAACCTAAATTATGAAGCTAATCAAATCTACCTTCTTATTTATCTTATGCTTATCATCAGTAAATTCGTTTAGTCAATATACAGACGTCATCAATTCAAACAGACCTGGCGTTTCTAGAAGTGCCTTTTCTGTAGGAACAAATGTGGCACAGTTTGAAATTGGCCCTTATACAATTAATGAAAAACGAACACCTGCTACAAAAACAGAAGTTTCTGGATTTGGCATAGATTTCGCTGCGCGTTATGGATTTTTATTAGAAGAATTAGAACTAAACATTGAAGGTACCTATCAAAATGATACAAAAACGTATTTTTCCAACATTGCCTTTGATGAGGCACGCTCTAATTTTAAATATGTCACTATTGGTGCAAAATATTTAGTATATGATCCTTACAAGAATTCTGAAAATGAAAAACCAAATCTATATAGCTGGAAAGCAAATCACAGGTTTAAATGGAATTCATTAATTCCTGCTGTTTCAGTGTATGCAGGTGCTAATTATGA
>JAHENA010000080.1 GCA_024643405.1 Flavobacteriales bacterium
CCAGCTAAATAAATGGTTTGCCCTGTTGGTGTCCCACCACCTGGTGTCACATTATTTGTCACACTATTATCACTGTTGTCATTGATTATAATATCGGCCGTATCATCTGTTGTACAAGAGAAAAGCATTGATACAACTGCTAATCCTAAAATTAAATTATTTTTCATCTTTTTTTATTTAATTAATTTTTGTGTTATTATTAGTTATTAAAATTTATATTTTATTTGAATGCCTAAATCCATTCCTCGTTTATAGTTTGAAATGCCTTTACCATTAGCTGAGGTTACAACGACATCACCAAGCGTGGTTTCTCTTACATATCTAACGGTAGGGTTTAAAAGGTTTTTAGCACTTAAATTGATTTCTAATTGGTTATTGATATTGTTTTTCCAAATAAAATCAAGTGTTGATACGCTTTTTTCAATAACATTTCCTAATTGACCAGAACCCAAAGCATCTAATCTGTCTGAGAAGTATGAGAATACTAAATTGGCTGTTGGTTTGTAGTTTTTGAAAACAGGAGCGTAATTTATATCTGCATTTAATAATAATGGTGAGGCACCCTGTAACTCTTCTTTACTTCTGTTGAAAGACAAGTTGTAAGTACCATTAATATTAGAGAATAAATCCTGCTCAGTTTTCATATAAGTAGCATTAAATCCTGCAGATAAAATGGCATCGTCATCAGCATTATGTAAAATGTTTTTTCTTAATTCTACTTCAACACCATAGATGTTCGCTTTATTTCCTGTTCTGAAATAACGTTGTGTACCAGTTGCATCCGCACCCACAACTAGGTTGATAGGGTTTTTGATTTCTTTAGTAAAAGCTGAAAAGGAAATCAATTCGTTTTTACTATAAAACCATTCATATTTTAAATCAAGGTTTAATATTTTGGAGTATGATTTATCACCAACATTAATAAAATTAGGATTGTTGGAACCTAATAAATCCGGGTTTCCACCTATTCTGGTTGAGATACTTTCATAAACAAATGGCGCTACTTCCTTAAATTCAGGAATTGAAACGGTTTGACTCACCGTAAAACGTAAGTTTTGATCATCATTAAGAGTGTACTTAATGTTTAAACTAGGCAAGTAAAAATTCTCTTTAGCATTTATTGTGGCCTTACCATTATTCCCTAAGTTGATAACATCATAACTAATTTTTTGATCTACAGATTCTAAACGGATACCAGGTACGAACAACCATTTTTCACCGGCTTTTATTTCGGAGTCGAGGTAACCTGCATAAATATTTAAATCACCTTGGTACGTGTTTTCGGGTAAACCTGGTCTGTTAGTATTTGACAACCCTGGGATGGTATTGATTACTTTTATTTGATATAAACCATCAGGATCATTACTATTAATGCGTAGGTTATCAAGAGTAAAATCATTATTGAAATTAGTAACATCTGTCACCGGATAGTTGGAATCAACTATGTCATAACCGTAACGTATATTATTAAAGTTTCTCTTTTTACTCTTTCCATCATAGCCAAAGTTAAGTTTAACATTATCAGAGACGTTGTAAGCTAAATTTAATCGGCTATTTATTTCTTCATCTGTTATGTTTTGAAAATAACGTTGGTTATCAAAAACCACATTGCTATAAAACGTTGGGTTAGTGTTAGGGTCATTATCTAAAGCATATTGATAATTTTCTAAACTAATTCGTTTTCTGTCTGGCTGTTTTGAATGCACATTATTATATCCAATACCCCAGTCTACTTCAAGCTTCCCTGATTTATGATTTCCTTCTAACTGGTTTACCGTCATTTGAGTTTGGTCAAACTGCACATTCATTTGATAAAAACCCTTTTCAGTATCTAATTGAGCATCTCGGTTTCTACCTTGTCCGTCTGTTCCAAAATAGCCTACCACGTCTGAAGAGTTATTAATAAATAAGGAAGTAAACTTTAAAGAGTTTTTATCGTTAATTCTGTAGTTAGCGCTTCCCATAACCGTTGAAGTCGTTGAATACTCGTATTCTTCAGCAGCATCGTAGGCCTTCTTTTCTACTAATGTGTAATCAATGGCATTTCCATTTCTGTATTCATAACTATTATTAAAAGATCCTGTTATAAATAAACTTAAACGAGAATCATTTTTAAAATTGAATGATTTTCCAGCAGAACCACCATAACTAACGTTGATTGGCGTTCCAGCATTCACGGGGTCTATACCATGGGATAAAATAATAGCAAATGGATTGTGGGCGTAGCGACCATAATATCCAAAAAAGCCAGTGCCTTCACTTCTTACAAAATCTTTGCCAATGGCATTGGTGTTAAAACCTGTTCCAGCTGTAAAATCAATAAACCCATTACCAGTATAATCTTTAGAAGTAATATTGACGTTACCTGCAGAGAAATCGCCATAAAATTTTGATGAATACGCTTTGGCTACTGATACGTTCTCAATAACTTCAGTTGAAAACAGGTTTAAATTGATATTCTTTTTGTTAACATCATTTGAAGGCAAAGACAAACCGTTCAGGGTGGTATTTAAATAACGATCTCCTAAACCTCTAACATAGACGTTACTGGAGCCTTCTTGTTTAGAAATACCTGAAATTTTTGCTATGGCGCCAGCGGCGTCACCAACCCCTTTTCTTGATAATTCATCGGCACCAATACTTTGTTTCATTTCTACAGCTTTCTTTTGTTCCAATAAAAGGGCTGTTTCACTTTCGCGTTTGGTAGTAGTGGTAATAACAACCTCATCTAATGAAGCTGCACTGGCAGACATAGTGACATTAACTTCAGCATTTTTTCCGGCAACAACGTCTATGTTAATTTCTTGAGTTTCATAACCAACAAAACTGAATTGTAAAGTATAGGAACCCGGCTCTAAATTTTTAAAACTATAGATGCCATCAATATCTGAGGTAGTTCCTTTAGTGGTTCCTTTAATTAGGACGTTTGCAAAGGCGAGTGGTTCATTATTATATTCCTTATCTATTAATTTTCCAACAATAGACCCCGTGTTTTGAGCAAAGGATAAGGTTGAAACCAAAAGAATTAATAATAGTATAAATTTTTTCATTAGTTTTTTCATCATTTAATGCTGCAAAGAAAGACAGATTATGTAAACAGGATGTTACCTAAGGATTAAACAACAGTGATGAAAGCGTTAACTAAACATTACCTTTTTTATGTCTAATTCTTTATTTGTAAACAATAAGTTAACATTAGAAACATTAAAATTTTGATTGGTACAATGACCTTGTCTGTCTTGAATAATAATCAAGAGTAGTTGAATGAAATAATACTATGAGAGAATTGGTTTTAAAAGATTTTAAAACAGAAAGGAGTCTGTTAGTTGTTTAAAGCAACAGCCGTTTTGTCGTCTTTTTTGGCAACGCTGCTTAATGCTGCAAGCTCATTTAAGGAAATAGTAGAAGGAGCTAAAGCAATATGAACTTCGGTAGGTTGCATTGCATTCACGTGAACCTTCAATTCTTTTGTTTCGTAACCAACAAAATTACAAACCAGGGTATAATCACCATCAGCCAGGTTTTCAAGAAGAAATAAACCTGTCATATCTGAATCAGAAGTAATGGTGGTTCCTTTTATAGAAATACTGGCGTAGATTAAAGGTTCATTGTTTAATTCTTTATCTGTAACTTTTCCAACGATTAAACCTGTATTTTGGGCAAAACCTACACTAGAAAATATAAAAAATAATAAAGTAATTAATTGTTTCATTGGATCCTTAATAATTATAAGGCAAAGAAAGCGCTTTAGTTTAATCAGGATGTTATGTAATTATTAAACAACTGTGATTAAAATGTTACCTTAATGTTACCAAATTTTGATACTGTTTTTTACTTAATTTAAGTATCTTGGCAACACTTAAATATAAATGATGAACTGGGAACAATTATTATCCTTAAAACGATTTGGTGATACTAACAAAAGGCTAAGAAAGGAGCAAGATGAAACCCGTCTTGGGTTTGAAGTAGATTATGATCGCGTCATTTTTTCTTCAGAATTTAGAAGTCTTCAAGATAAAACGCAGGTCATTCCTTTATCAAAAACAGATTTTGTGCATACAAGATTAACACATAGTTTGGAGGTAAGTGTCGTTGGGCGTTCTATTGGGAGAAAAGTTGGTCAAGAACTATTAGAAAAACACCCGCATTTGCAAACGGTTCATGGTTATCAGGCCAATGATTTTGGTGCTATTGTTGCTGCTGCTGCCTTAGCTCACGACATTGGAAATCCGCCTTTTGGGCATTCCGGCGAAAAGGCTATAGGAGAATTTTTTAAAACAGGGCAAGGCGCTCAATTTAAAAACCACTTAAAAGATAAAGAGTATCAAGATTTATGTGATTTTGAAGGCAATGCCAATGGTTTTAAAATTTTAACTGAAAGTAGAGACGGCAGAGAAGGCGGTTTGCGTTTAAGTTATGCTACCCTAGGCGCTTTTATGAAATATCCAAAAGAATCCTTACCTAAAAAACCAACAAAACATATTGCTGACAAAAAATATGGCTTTTTTCAAAGTGAAAAGGAAGGATTTACAAATGTTGCCAAAGAATTAGGATTGACAAAAAGGAGTTCGTCAGATCTTAGTTTTTCACGTCATCCATTGGCCTTTTTAGTCGAAGCGGCCGATGATATTTGCTATACCATTATTGATTTTGAAGATGGAATTAATTTAGGACTGATTCAAGAGGAATTTGCACTTGAATATTTGATTAAATTGGTAAAAGAAACCATTAATACAAAAAAGTACCATCAGTTAAAAAACACTCAAGATAGGATTAGTTATTTACGTGCTTTAGCAATCAATACTTTAATAAATGAAGTAGTTCATATTTTTATGAATAATGAAGACGCTATTTTAAAGGGGGAATTTCAAACGGCTCTTTTGGATAAAAGTAAATATGAAGCACAAATAAATGACATTATCAAAATAAGTGTTGAAAATATTTATAAGTCTGATGAGGTGATTGACAAGGAAATTGCCGGATATGAGATTTTAAAAGGCCTGTTAAGCGTATACACTAATGCAGTTAATAATAACTATAATGGAAACCCATCTAATTATGATAAACTTATTTTAAATAGATTGCCAAAAACAATGAATGTTGATCAGGACAGTTTATATCTGCGTTTATTAGCTGTCTGTAATTACGTATCGTTACTTTCAGACAGTAACGCCATTCTTAATTATAAAAAGATAAAGGGAACCCATTTTTAAGAAATACATTCTGAAAATAAGATAGCTAAATTTTCAGCATCTAAACCAATAGACTTTTGAAGTTCATCAATACTGCCGTGTTCAATAAAAACATCAGGAATACCAATAACATTTATAGATGTCTTATAATTATTTTCTGATGCAAACTCAAGAATGGCGGATCCAAAACCTCCTTTTACGGCGTTGTCTTCAACGGTTATTATTTGATGGTATTTTTTAAAGATTTGGTGCAGTAGTTTTTCATCTAATGGTTTTACGAACCGCATATCATAGTGACCAACAGCCTCTTGATCTTCCATATGAGTTAAGGCTGCTTCAACATTTTTTGAAATGGTTCCAATACTTAAAACTGCTAAATTATGACCTCTTTTGAGTTGTGTTCCTGTGCCTATTTCAATTTTTTTAAAAGGTTTTTTCCAGTCAATAGTGATGCCACGTCCACGTGGATATCTAATGGCCAAAGGTTGATTTAAACCAAGTTGCGCAGTGTACATCATGTTTCTAAGCTCGGTTTCATTTCGAGGGGCAAATATGATTAGATTTGGAATGCATCTTAAATACGATAAATCAAACACGCCATGGTGGGTGGCGCCATCTTCACCAACCAGTCCTGAACGGTCTAAACAAAAAATAACAGGTAAATTTTGAAGTGCCACATCATGAATTACCTGATCATAGGCACGTTGTAAAAAGGTGGAATATATATTGCAAAACGGAATCAGACCTTGTGTAGCCATCCCTGCCGCTAATGTGACGGCATGTTGCTCAGCGATACCCACATCAAAAGCCCGTTCAGGAATCGCTTCCATCATAAATTTTAAAGAACTTCCGGTTGGCATGGCGGGTGTGATACCTACAATATTTTTATTGTTTTTGGCGAGCTCAACAAGCGTATGGCCAAATACATCTTGATATTTTGGAGGTTGTTTGATTTCAGATTTAGAATAAACATCTCCAGTTTGTGCATCAAATTTTCCTGGTGCATGATACCTTACCTGGTCTTCCTCAGCTTGTTTTAAGCCTTTGCCTTTGGTGGTGATAACATGCAAAAATTTTGGGCCTTTGATTGTTTTTAAGCGTTCTAATTCTGAAATAATTTTGTAAATATCATGACCATCAATAGGTCCGGAATAGTCAAAATTGAGAGCTTCAAAAATATTATCTTGTTTTTGTGTGCCTTTTTTAACATTGGTTAAATATTGTTTTAAGGCACCAACACTTGGGTCAATACCAATAGTGTTATCATTTAAAATAACCAATAAATTTGCATTTGTTACTCCGGCGTGATTGAGTCCTTCAAAGGCCATCCCACTGGCGATAGAGGCATCACCAATCACAGCAATATGATTTTTATTGAAATTGCCATGCAATTGTGAAGCAATGGCCATTCCTAAGGCCGCCGATATGGATGTTGAGGCATGGCCAACACCAAAAGTATCGTATTTACTTTCTTCACGTTTAGGAAATCCACTTAATCCACCAATTTGTCTGTTGGTCTCAAAATTATCTCTTCTTCCCGTTAATATTTTATGACCATAAGCCTGATGACCCACATCCCAAATGAGCAAATCTTCAGGAGTGTTAAATACATAATGAAGTGCTATGGTTAACTCAACAACGCCTAAACTGGCACCTAAATGTCCTTCTTTTGCCGCCACAATATTGATGATAAACTTTCGTAATTCTTTGGCAAGTTTAGGTAAGTCCTCGTGAGAAAGACGTCTTAAATCTATTGGCGAATTTATACTATTTAAAATTTTGCTCATCAGTGTACAAATGTACCACTTGAAATGCCATAAACAAAAGCTAAATATTGAACTCATTTTAATTTTTTGTGTTTATTTATTGAGTTTAATAATAATTATATAATTTGGCATTGCATCTCACTATAAAAAACAATAAAAGTTAGCAGATGAAATTGTATTTTTGAACACCAGATAATAATTCGATAATTAAATTTTTAGCTTTCCAACTAGTTTTAAAATGATAAATCCATTTGACGATACTTACTTTATGAAAAAAGCATTACAGGAAGCTGAGATTGCTTTTGAAAAAGGTGAAATACCTGTTGGTGCCGTCATTGTCATTGAGAACAGAATTATTGCTAAAGGGCATAATCTTACAGAAACCTTAAATGATGTTACGGCACATGCTGAAATGCAAGCTATAACTGCTGCTGCTAATTTTTTAGGAGGGAAATATCTTCAAAACTGTACGCTATATGTGACTTTAGAGCCCTGCCAAATGTGCGCAGGCGCTTTATACTGGAGCCAAATATCAAATATTGTATATGGGACAAGGGATCTGGAACGTGGTTGTATCAATTTAAACACTAAACTGCATCCTAAAACAATACTTAAAGGAGGTGTCATGGAAAATGAAGCTGCAGATTTATTAAAGCGATTTTTTATTCAAAAACGAAATTTAAATTAATTTCAGATTACTAATTGTGAATAACAATCACAAGAGCAAGAATTCAGGGAAAAACTTCTATTAATATTTATTTTTCTTTTGACTTTCATTCATTTTGTCCAAATTTTCTTTGGTAATCATGTAGTCTTTAATGTTTTTATCCTTCCATCGGTAATAAGAAAATAATGGGAAGACAATAAAAAACAGACCAATAACTCCAAATCCAATCAACTTTTCTGAATTTTCTAAATCCATAAGATAGCCGGTAATAATACTTCCAAGAGAAATTATAAGAAAAAATAGGATAATGCTTTTCATATTATTTAGTGAAATTAATTAACTGTCTCCTATATGCTGTTAATAGTTTTGATTTTGAAATAAAACCAATGTAAACATCATTTTTTACAACCGGTAAATTCCAGGCGCTACTATCTTGAAATTTTTTCATAATATCCGTCATTTTATCTTTTTCAACATCAATAACCTCAGGAGGTGGTTGCATGATGTCATGTGCTATGACTTCTCCATATAAATCTTGATCAAACATAATGGGTCTTAAATCATCTAACAGGATAATACCTACTAATTCCTTTGTTTTATAGTCAATGACGGGAAAAATATTTCTATTAGATTGAATGACGGCCGTATTCACTATTTCACCTAAATTCATATTTGATGATATGATAGCAAAATTTGTCTCAATAACTTTGTCAATATCCATGAGCGTGAGAACGGCATGGTCTTTATCATGGGTAATAAGTTCTCCTTTTCTACCTAGTTCCATATTATATACAGAATGCTTACTGAAATGTTTGGTAAGACTGAATGAAATGGTTGCTGTTAACATTAAAGGTATAAATAGCTCATAACCACCAGTAAGTTCTGCTATTAAGAAAATGGCAGTTAAGGGCGCATGTAAAACTCCGGCAAGTAAACCTGCCATTCCAACAAGTGAAAAATTACTAACAGATACAGGATTGTTAAGTAAGCCCGAATTATTTATGACTAAAGCAATACAATTCCCCATTATACTTCCCATAAAAAGAGTAGGTGCAAATATACCACCAACACCTCCGGCCCCAAAGGTCAAAGAACTCGCAATGATTTTAAAAAACACGAGGCCTGCAAGTAACATAATAATGGTCCAGGTATTTGATAAATCCATTTGAAAAATATTGTTTTCCAGGGCTTTTTCAGGGTTGCCTGCAATAAGGTTATTAATGACATCAAACCCTTCTCCATATAAAGGTGGAATAAAATAAACCAAAATCCCCAGGCCTAAGCCACCTATTAGTAATCGTTTTATAGGGGAACTTATTTTATCAAAAAATTTGTTGGTGATATCATATACTTGCGTAAAGTAAATGGAAGTTATAGCTGCAAAAACTCCAAGAATAATATAGAAAGGAGCATCTGCAATAATAAATTTATCTTCTATTCTAAAGGGCAATAAAATATCATCACCAAAGAAAAAGTAAGAAGTTAAAATAGCGGATAAGGACGCTAACAATAAAGGTAGCATAGATGCGATGGTCAAATCTAAACTAAACACTTCTATGGCAAAAATGATGGCAGCAATAGGGGCTTTAAATATAGAGGACATCGCACCTGCCGCCGCACAGCCAATTAATAAATTCCGAGTGGTTTGGTTCATGTGAAACATTCTCGAAATGTTGGAGCCAATAGCGGCGCCTGTTGCCACGGTTGGGCCCTCTAAACCTACAGAACCTCCAAAGCCTACAGTAAGCGGAGCTGTTAAAATGGAACCAAACATTTGGTACTGTTTTATAATGCCTTTACGCTTTGAAATCGCAAATAAGGTGGAAGGAATGCCATGACTTACTTTGTTTCTAATAATGTATTTAATAGATAAATAAACAAGGCTAAGGCCCAGAATAGGAAATAAAAAGTAAAAAGCATGGTGGTAATATTTTACTATATTACCTTCTAATAAATGTTGTATAAAATGTGTTAAGTTTTTTAAAACAACCGCGCCAAAACCTGATGTAAAACCAATTATAATACTTAGCAAATAGACAAATTGCCTATGTGAAATATGTTTTGCTCTCCAAATTAAGATGCGTTTTAAAATGGTTTCTTTTGGCATAATGATAAAATTACTAAAAAATCCTGCTCAAGCAGGATTTAGTATTATAGTTTAATATTAAGTTTTAAACTTAATTCTTCAAGTTGTTTATCATCTATTTGCGCTGGCGCATCAATCATAACATCTCTTCCTGAATTGTTTTTTGGAAAGGCAATAAAATCTCTTATAATTTCTTGTCCTGCTAAAATAGCTACTAATCTGTCCAATCCAAAAGCTAACCCGCCATGCGGTGGTGCACCATATTGAAAGGCATCCATTAAGAAACCAAATTGTGCTTTTGCTTCCTCAGGAGAGAATCCTAAATAGTCAAACATTAGGGATTGTGTTTTTTTATCATGAATTCTTATGGAACCACCTCCAATTTCATTTCCGTTTAAAACTAGGTCATAAGCATTCGCTTTTACCTCTCCAGGGTTGGTGGCTAATAATTCTAATTGACCAGGTTTGGGTGATGTAAATGGATGGTGCATGGCATGATAACGTTTCGTGTCTTCATCCCATTCCAAAAGAGGAAAATCTATGACCCAAAGCGGGGCAAATTCATGAGGTTTTCTTAATCCTAACCGCGTTGCAAGTTCCATTCTTAAGGCACTTAATTGTCCTCTTACTTTATTGGTTTCTCCTGAAAGCACACAGATTAAATCACCTGGTTTTGCACCAGTAACTTGTGCCCATTTAGCTAAATCAGTTTCATCGTAAAATTTGTCTACAGATGATTTAAATGTGCCGTCTTCATTATAACGACAGTAAACCATTCCCAAAGCGCCAATTTGTGGTCGTTTTAACCATTCTATTAATTGGTCAATTTCTTTTCTTGTAAAATTGTTTCCGTCAGGAACTGCGATACCAACAACCAATTCAGCCTCATTAAAAATACCGAAATCTTTGTGTTGTGTCACCTTATTGAGTTCGCCAAATTGCATACCGAAACGAATGTCTGGTTTATCGTTTCCGTATAGACGCATGGCATCATCATAAAGCATTCTCGGAAATTTTTCTATTTCAACGCCATTAATTTCTTTTAGTAAATGACGTGTCAATCCTTCAAAAGCGTTTAAAATATCTTCCTGCTCTACAAAAGCCATTTCACAATCTATTTGTGTGAATTCGGGTTGTCTGTCAGCACGCAAATCCTCATCTCTGAAACACTTAACAATTTGGAAATATTTATCCATACCACCAACCATAAGCAATTGCTTAAAGGTTTGTGGTGATTGAGGTAAAGCATAAAATTGCCCTGCATTCATTCTGCTTGGAACCACAAAATCTCTTGCGCCTTCAGGGGTTGATTTGATTAAATAAGGCGTTTCTACTTCAATAAAACCTTCTTTTGACAAATAGTTTCTTACGGCTTGTGCTACTTTATGTCTAAAAATTAAACTGTTTTTAACCGGATTACGGCGAATATCTAAATAACGATATTTCATGCGTAATTCTTCACCACCATCAGTATCATCTTCAATTGTAAATGGAGGTAACAAGGCTTTATTAAGAATCGTGAGTTCTGAAACTAATATTTCAATAGCTCCAGTTGAAAGGTTCGGGTTTTTTGAAGAACGCTCAATTACGGTTCCTTTTACTTGAATCACAAATTCTCTTCCTAAAGTTTTTGCCTCTTGGATCATTTTCTTTGAAGTACGCTCTTCGTCAAAAATAAGTTGTGTGATGCCATAACGGTCACGAAGATCTACCCAAATCATAAATCCTTTGTCACGCGTTTTTTGCACCCATCCCGCAAGGATTACTTCTTTATTTATATGTGAGGTGTTGAGTTCACCACAATTATGACTTCTGTACATAATAATATAATTATAAATCTTTATCTAAATATAAAATTGTAATAGATATTAAATTAGGTGCAAATTTAGGAAGATAACTACTTACAATAGTATCATTTACTTTATAAATTAACGAAAATGTTTAATTAAATAAAATATAATGAAAACAGGCAATATTTGAAATTTATGCAATCATTGATTTAAAAAATTGCATGAATTACAAATAAATTGTATTTTGCTTGAATATATACTTCTTTCTAATTATTAATTAATCCAATTTATTATGAAAAAAAAGTTACATTTTAATGTTTTTTTATTTTTGTTGCTGTTGTTTCCGGCGGCTATTTTTGCTCAGGCGACCGTGTCGGGATCAGTGACAGAAACAAGTTCAAAAAGTCCGATTCCTGGAGCAAACGTCATTGTTAAAGGTACTTCAACGGGGACAATAACCGATTTTGACGGAAATTTTAGTTTAAATGTTTCCAGTTTTCCAGTAACCATTGTGGTATCTTCAATAGGATACAATACTACTGAAATGATAGTGACTTCTGAACAACGCGTTGTAGTGTCACTTGCAGAAGGTGTTGCCCTGCAGGAAGTGGTACTTATTGGAACACGTAACCCTAATCGGTCTTCAATTGATACCGCCGTACCAGTTGATGTTATTGATGTCACCGAGTTGGTGACTGCAGGACCACAAGTGAATTTAAATCAAATTTTAAATTATGTGGCACCTTCTTTCACATCCAATACACAAACTATTTCCGATGGTACTGACCATATTGATCCAGCGTCATTAAGAGGCTTAGGTCCTGATCAGGTATTGGTTTTAATTAACGGAAAGAGAAGACATAACTCTTCTTTAATAAATGTGAATGGTACTTTCGGGCGTGGTAGTGTTGGAACGGACTTAAATGCAATTCCAGCGGCTTCAATTGAACGAATTGAAGTTTTACGTGATGGTGCAGCGGCTCAATACGGCTCTGATGCTATTGCCGGTGTGATTAATATTGTGCTTAAGAAAAGCACCAATAATTTAATTTTAAACGTGACTACCGGGGCCAACTTCTCAAAAAATGCGAATGACCAAACAGGAGGTGTTGACGGAGAAACTACCAATGTGAGCGCTAACTATGGGTTAAGCCTTGGAGAAAAAGGTGGTTTTATTAACTTTACAGGTGACTTTGATGTTAGAGAAGATTATAGCAGAATGAAAGAGTGGGAAGGCACAATTTTTAATCAATACAACACGGTAGAACGTTATGCCAATGATGATGGTTATGATTTATCATTGTTATTAGATGATGATGTAGCAGACGTTATTCTGTATGGAAATCAGGCCGGATTAGGATTAAGTCCTACCGCTACAAAATCTGAACTTCAGGGGATTTTAAATGCCGATGCGACTTCTGTTGAATTGGGAGCCAGAGGACTACAAAGAAGTGACTTTAATATGCGTGTTGGGCAGTCTGCTTTACGCGGTGGCCGTTTCTTTGCAAATATGTCACTTCCTTTAGATGATAAGGGCACAGAATTATATTCATTTGCTGGAATCAGTTCAAGAACAGGGAATTCAGCGGGATTCTATAGATTGCCAAACCAAAGCAGAACCTATACGCCCGCTTATATCAATGGATTCTTACCTGAAATCAATTCCACAATTACTGACAAATCATTTGCCGTTGGGATAAAAGGTAAAATTGAGGACTGGGATGTTGATTTTAGTAACACCTATGGAAAAAATGCATTTTTATATACTATAGGAAATACCTATAACGC
>JAHENA010000010.1:0-2709 GCA_024643405.1 Flavobacteriales bacterium
AAATTAACTACGGTCAATAATTGCTGTAGTTTGCTTTCTATCACATTAAGTTCAGAATTTAAAACACTTTGTCTCACAATTAATAAATCCAAATAATTAGCAAATCCATTATTAAGTAATTCTTCTGAGTTGGTTTCCGCTGCTCGTAAAGCTTCAACTTCATTGAGTCTATAGGTGTATTTTTCTGTTTCAGCATTGTAAGCATATAAAGCATTGGATACTTCATTGCCTGCAACTAATAAGGTTTGTTTAAAATTTAATACCGCCTGTTCTTGTTGGGCCTTGGCCACCTCATATTGGGTCTTTATTTTGCGCTGGTTAAAAACAGGTTGTGTCAAACCGCTAACAAGTGTGGCAAAAAGAGAATTTACATTCAATAATTTATCAAGCTCAATACTCTGAAAGCCCCCATTAGCCGTTAAAGTTAACGATGGATAAAAGTTACTCCTTGCCACATTGGTCATTTCAAAATTTTGTACCAATTGATATTCGGCTGCCATAACATCTGGTCGGTTGCTCAATAAAGTGGCTGGCACTCCCAATTTCATATCTGTATCAATAGTTTGTGTTTCAAGCATCCCCCTTTCTATATGTTGAGGTGTTTTTCCAAGAAGAATACTCAGCACATTTTCAGTTTTAAAAATGGCTGTTGCAATATCTACTTTTAACACTTTCGCATTGTTTAATTGGGCAATATTCTGGTCAACGGCCACCTGTGTTGCCAGTCCAGCCTCTTTTAAGGCTTTGATGGTTTCAACACTTTTTTCTCGTGTACCAATTGTTTTTTCTGTAATAAATAGTTGCCGGTCTAATGCTAGCAGTTGGTAATAGGTTGTTGAAATACTTGAAATAAGGCGTGTTTTTATGGCTTGATGTGCGGCAATACTTTGTAAATAATTGGCCTGAGACGCGCGTTTATTACTGCGTATTTTACCCCAAATATCAACTTCCCAAGACAGACCGGCTGATACATCAAATTGTTCTAAGGAGCCATCAAACACTTGACCAAATTGACTGTTTCCTGACAATTCTTGATGCGTTACAGAGGCATTGGCCTTAATACTTGGAAAATAGCCTGCTTTCCCTTGTTTAAAGTATGCTTCAGCAGCGGCCATTTGTTGAATGGCAATGCGAATGTCAATATTATTTTGAAGTCCCTCTTCAATATATTTTGACAATAAAGAATCGGTAAAAATGGTCTTCCAGGACACATTAGCCATTGATAAACTATCGGTAGGTAATTGATCTGTTCTGTATAAGTTTTGCGTTTCCTCAATTTCTGGTCGTTTGTAATCTTTTGCAACAAAGCAACTTTGCAGTGTTAGTGAGACCACTACCAAAACCACAACTTTATTCAACACGCTATTTTTTATAGATGAACTCATAATTTTAATCTTCATTATTTTGAACAATAGCTGGCGCTTTTCCAGTAATTTTTTCCTGTAACCATTGGAATAAAACAAACAACACGGGAATCACAAATATTCCTAAAATAGTTCCAATAAACAGACCTCCTACAGCACCAGTCCCTATGGAATTGTTACCCTCATGACCAACACCTTTGGTCAATACCAGCGGCATCAGACCAAACACAAACGCAAAGGAAGTCATTAAAATAGGGCGCAAACGCGTTTTGGCTCCATTAATGGCCGCGTCCAGTAAAGTTTCACCCAGTCGTCGTCTTTGAACGGCAAATTCCACAATAAGAATCGCATTCTTTGCCAACAATCCAACGAGCATGATTAATGCAATCTGAAAATAAATATTGTTTTCAAGACCCATCATTTTTGTACTAAAGTAGGCTCCGAAAATTCCAAGCGGAAGTGAACATATCACTGCAAATGGTAAAAAATAACTTTCGTATTGTGCACATAGCAAAAAGTAAACAAACAGTATACTTAATATAAAAATAAAGGTTGTTTGATTTCCAGCGTTGATTTCTTCTCGAGTTAATCCTGAATAATCAACAGCATAATTACTAGGTAATTTTGCGACTTCCTCTTCAATAACCCTAATGGCATCACCAGAACTATATCCCGGATTTGTGCCTCCAGACAGCTTTGTAGAATTGAACAAATTAAAACGTGTTACTGATTGTGGCCCATACACCCGTTTTAATGTCACAAACTGTGTAATTGGTGTCATCTCCCCTTTATCAGTGCGCACATACATACTATTTAAATCATCTGCATTGGCACGATCTGCCGGTAATGCCTGCATATAGACCCGGAATTGTTTTCCGAATCGCGCAAAATCTGAAGCATAAACACCTCCAATATAGCCTTGTAACGTTGAAAATATAGTATTAATTGACACCCCTTTTTCTTTGGCCAATGGCACATTAACTTCCATTTCATATTGTGGATAATTAGTATTGAAGGACGATTGTGCATATTTAATTTCCGGATGTTTCATTAAGGCTTGCATAAATTCTTTATTTACCTTATCCAGTTCCGTAAATTCACCTCCAAAACGGTCCAACAAATTGACCTCAAAACCTCCAGAAAACCCAAACCCCGGAATACTTGGTGGGGTAAAGAAAATGATATTGGCCCCTTTAATAGTGGAAGCTATCCCAAATAATTGGCCTATAGTCGCATCCGTTGACAGTGACGGATCACTGCGTTCTGACAAATCCTTTAGTTTTATAAACGCCATTCCATAATTACTTCCAGCACCACTTATCAAACTTCTCCCTTGAATGAAACC
>JAHENA010000010.1:2809-34500 GCA_024643405.1 Flavobacteriales bacterium
CCTGCTATTTCATGCATGGCGGTTAATGTGGCTTTTTTAGCATTTTTCTCACCGTGGTCTATTTTGGTGTGCACCGCTTCAACCACAACTATCGCATCGTCAACCACAATTCCAATGGCTAAAACAAGAGCAAATAAGGTTAATAGATTGATAGAATACCCAAACAAATTCAAGAAGAAAAATGTTCCTATAATGGACACTGGAACTGCAATGGCCGGAATAAGTGTGGAACGTAAATCTTGTAAAAAAACAAAAACCACCAAAAACACCAGTAGGAATGCTTCTATTAACGTGATTAAAACCTTATCTATGGATGCTGTGAGAAATAAACTGGAATCCATTGGAATAGAAATTTTAATTCCTTTAGGCAAATTATTCGTGATACCGTCCAAAGAAACTTTAATGTTTCTAATAATTTCCTGGGCATTTGATCCCTTGGTTTGTAAAACCCCCATAAACACCGCCGGATGGCCAAAAGCCATAGCTCCTGTAGTATAAGATTGTGCGTCCAGTTCAATGGAGGCAACATCATTTAAACGTAAAAATTGGCCATTACCTAGCGCTTTTATAATGATATCTGAATATTGCTTTTCATTTTTAAAACGTCCGCTATACTTTACCACGTAGGTAAATGCCTCTCCAGAATTTTCTCCAAGAGATCCGGCGGCAGCTTCAATATTCTGTTCTCTTAATGCCTCTGTTATATCAGAAGGCATCAAGTTATATGCCTCTAATTTCTCTGGTTTTAACCAAATACGCATAGCGTAATCGTTTTGTTGAAATACATTAACATTACCGACTCCATTTATCCTTTGAATGGCAGGAATAACATTGATTTTTAAATAATTTTGGATAAATGTGGCATCATAATCTTTGTTTTCTGAATAAAACCCAAATACCATTAGGAAACTTGTCTGTTGTTTTTGAGTCGTCACCCCAATTTGCTTTACCTCTTGAGGTAACAAAGGATTTGCTCTGGATACCCTGTTTTGAACGTTTACAGCGGCTACATCTGCATCAATATCTTGATCAAAATAGACGGTAATACTTGCGGTTCCATTATTTGCAGCTGTTGAAGTGATATAGGTCATCCCTTCTACACCATTAATCTGTTCTTCAATAGGGATGATAACACTTTCTAATACCGTTTCGGCACTTGCTCCAGGATACGCTGCCGATACTTGAACCGTTGGCGGTGCTATGTCTGGATATTGTTCTATTGGCAAGCTTGAAATACTTATAAATCCAAGCATTAGTATGATAATAGAAATAACCGTGGAAAGTACTGGTCGTTCAATGAATGTTTTTAGCATAATGATACGTTTCTAGTTTTTAAATACGGTTTTAATTGGCTTCATTATACTATCAAAAGGAATTTCCTCAGGCGAAATTAGCATGTCACTTCGCAATTTATCAACACCAGAAGTAACAATGTTATCACCTACTTTAATACCAGATTCCACAACATATAAATTATCAATTCTTGCCTTGACCGTCACTATTAAAGAGGATACTGTATTATTGTCTCCAACTTTAAAAACCATGATGTTTCCTTGTTGCTCATAAGTGGCTTCCTGCGGAATCACTATAGCATTTTCATAAATAGTTGGAATTTTAATTTTTCCACTATTACCATTCGTTAACAACTGCTCTGGGTTATTAAAAATAGTTCTAAAATTTACCGTTCCAGTGTTTTGATTAATTTGACCTGAACTTGTTTGAATTTTTCCTTTTTCAGAATACACCTTTCCGTTTGCAAGAATTAAACTAACCTCAGGGAAATTGGCTATTTTTTCTTCTAAATGATTTCCTTTAGTGTTTTGTAAAAAATCCAAATAATCAGCTTCATTCAAACTAAAAAAAGCATACACTTGTTTAATATCACTTACCGTAGTTAATGGGGTTGCGTCACTTGGGCTAACTAAAGAACCTTCTCTAAAATTAATTGAACCCACATACCCATCAACAAGACTTTTTACCGTAGCATAATCAACATTAGCAACAATACTGCTATAATTCGCTTTTGCCTGGGCTAAATTTGCTTTAGCAGTTTCCAACTGCACTTGGCTGATGATATTTTTTTCAACCAATGGTATAAGTTTATCAACCTCTACTTGTGCTACATTGACGCGTGCTTTTGCTGCTCCAGCATCCTGACTTAATGATTGTGTTTCCAGTTTAAATAGAGGTTGGCCTTTTGTAACTTTTTGACCCTCATCAACAAATACTTTTTGAATGTATCCGGAAATTTTTGTTCTAACATGGCTGTTTACAATCCCTTCTATATTTGTTGGATATTCTTGATAGCCTGTTATTGTTTTTACTTTTATTTGTGCTACCGGAAAAGATGCTGGTGGCCTAACTGCTTCTTGCGCCTCTTGCTTGTTTCCACAACTTGATACTAACAGCATTGCAAAACATCCTGTTAGTATAGATTTAAGGTTGATTTTTTTCATTATAATGAGTTAGTTTTTATTTATATTATTCGTGATTTTTGTCTGTAATTCTAGAATGGATTTAGTGGCTTCGTTTAAAAATTGGATGTAATTATCGTGAAATTCTAAATCGAATTTTTCTGATTCATCAGAAATTCTCAGGTTTTCATTTTCTTTATATTCCTTGATTTCAATATGCAGTTCTTTTTGACTTGACCATGTATTTATCATATCATCAATACTTTGAAGTATCGCTTCCTGATTCATTACAAAATACTTTTTTCGGTCTCCTCTTTTTGTGAAATACTCTATTTTCTTTAAGTCTTGTAAATGATTTAAATGTGTAGATACAGTGCTTTTACTGGCGCAAAGTTTTGTTACCAAGTCTTCAAAAGTGGTTCCTACTTTTCCAGTCAGTATAATATAAGATAAAATCCGGGCTTCAACTGGAGCAAGTTGGTCCTTACTTTCTATTAAAACTCCCAATTTTTCAACTAAGGCATGTTTTTGATTACATAACTCATCACTCATGACCAATAATTTTGAATGCACATAAATCTTAAGTTCGTTTTTTACCGAACCAAACGAAGTTACAAAAAAATGTCAAATAAAAAAAGCCGACATAAATCGGCTTAAAAAATTATAAAATATGGCTTTTCTATAAAGCCGATTTAAACTGCTCTAAAAAGCGTACGTCATTTTCACTAAGCAATCTAATATCGCTAATTTGGTGAAGTAACAATGCGATGCGGTCTATGCCCATTCCAAAAGCGAAACCAGAATATTCTTTAGAATCTATTCCACAGTTTTCAAGCACATTAGGATCTACCATGCCACAACCCATTATTTCTAACCAACCGGTGCCTTTGGTCATTTTATAATCAGTCTCCGTTTCCAAACCCCAATACACATCTACCTCAGCACTTGGTTCTGTAAATGGAAAATAAGAAGGACGTAAACGTATTTTAGACTTTCCAAACATCTCAGTAGTAAAATATTGAAGCGTTTGCTTTAAGTCTGCAAAACTTACTTCTTTATCAATATACAAGCCTTCTACCTGATGAAAAAAACAATGGGAGCGTGCAGAAATAGCTTCGTTCCTAAAAACCCGACCCGGCGAGATCGTTCTAATAGGGGGTTTGTTATTTTCCATATAACGCACTTGTACAGAACTGGTATGTGTACGCAACAAAATATCTGGATTGGTTTGGATAAAAAAGGTGTCCTGCATATCACGTGCCGGATGGTATTCCGGCAAGTTTAAGGCTGTAAAGTTATGCCAGTCATCTTCCATTTCCGGACCTTCACTTACATTAAATCCAATACGGGAAAAGATATCAATGATTTGATTTTTTACAATAGAAATTGGATGACGTGCGCCTATTTCAATGGGTTCTCCTGGTCTTGATAAGTCGCCATAAACGCCTTTAACCTCTTCTTTGCTTTCAAGTTCTTCCTTTAAAGCCGTTACTTTGTCTTCAGCGGTTTTTTTAAGTTTATTTATAACCTGACCAAACTCTTTTTTCTGATCATTGGCCACATTTTTAAACTCAGCAAAATAGTCGTTTAATAACCCCTTTTTGCCCAAATATTTTATGCGGAATGCTTCAATCTCTTCTTTTGACTGTGCTGTAAATACCTCAGCTTCTGCAATAAGTTCCTTTATCTTCTCTATCATGATATCAATTCAAAATGATGGCAAATTTAATGATTTTTGTGTAAAACGCGTTAGTGATGGAGCAATTGTTGGAGCTCTCTCAAAATTATTGAGAAGCGACTTGCGAGAGCACGACCCTTGGGTAACGCCCAAAAACTAATCAATATACTCAGTCTCTACAAAGTAATTTACTATAGCTTCTTTCATCAACACACTTTGTTCACCAGCCTTTAAGTGCGGTAAGGTTTCTATGGTTTTATAATGCGGCCAGCCTTCATCATCTACAAAATCCAACTCGTAATAGCCATAAGGCATTAACAACTTACAGATAGCAATGTGCATTAAGTCCAGTTTTTGTTCTTTTTTAAATGAGCGGTCTAACTGCCCGAGTTCTTGCACCCCTATTAAATAAATAATGGCATCAAGATCTAAAGTGTCTCCATCAGCAAATTGATTAGATAACTTTTTAGTTACTAATTCCCAACGTTGTTTTAATAGTTCGTCTCTTGACATCGTGTTTTTTAAAGTTGCAAAGTTACGAAGTAGTTTCCTTTCAAAACTTTATATTTGTTATAAATCTGTATGTTATGAGTATTTTAGACATCTCCTTGTTAACCTTACTGGTTTTAGGGTTAGTACGTGGTTTTATGCGTGGTTTTTTTGTGGAGTTAGCCTCATTAGTTGCCTTAATTGCGGGCGTTTATGGCGCTTTTCATTTTAGTAATTTTGCAGCTTCTTTTTTAAAAGAACGGGTGAACTGGGATGAAAATTCAGTAAATATTGCTGCCTTTATAATTACTTTTATCATCATAATTTTAGTGATTGCCTTAGCCGGAAAAGCCTTAACTAAATTAGCTGATTTTGCCATGCTCGGCCTTTTTAACAAAATGCTAGGAGCGTTTTTTGGAGGCTTGAAAGTCGCATTTATTTTAAGTGTAATCCTTATTGTAATAGATAAAATAGATGCGAATGTGCCCTTTGTTAAGGAGCAAGACCAGCAAGAATCTGTACTATATAGTCCTGTAAAGTCTTTTGTTCCATTATTGTTCCCTGATGTAAAAGTTAATGGAAAACCTATAGGTGAAGATATAAATCCTGAACAAGAGAAAGAGATTATTTAATTACTCCCTTCTTTAATCAAGATGATAAATCTCCATAATATCTTTTAAATACTTCTCAAAGTCTATTTTTAAATCAATGAGTTTCCCGGTATGCACATCAAATACCCATCCGTGTACTTTTAATCCCCGGTCCCTGTAAGCTTTTTGAACAGCCGCCGTTTTAATGAGGTTAACGCATTGTTCCTTTACGTTTAGCTCTACCAAACGATCGTACTTTTTATCTTCATCTGTAATGGCATTGAGCTCATTTTTATGAATACGATATACATCACGAATGTTACGCAACCAAGGATTTAAAATGCCCAAATCAGCTGATTGCATAGCCGCTTTTACCCCACCACACTCATAATGCCCACATACAACCACATGATTAACTTTAAGGTTAACTACCGCATAGTTTACAACCGACATGGCATTTAGGTCTATACTAATAACCATATTTGCAATGTTGCGATGCACAAAGGCATCACCTGGACCTAAACCCATTAATTCTTCAGCAGAAACCCTGCTATCAGAACAGCCTATAAATAAAAGTTCGGGGTTTTGACCTTTTCCTAAATTGGTGAAAAAATCCGGGTCTAAAGCAAGCCGGTCTTTAATCCACTGCTCATTATTTTCAAATACCTTATCTAAGTTCATAAAACTAAAATTGATTGAGATAAAGATACTTGAAATAAACTAAAGTTCTTTAATATCTTCATTTTCAATCCAGCCTATTTTACCGTCAGCAAGTTTAATTTCCTTCCATTGGTTAACCGTATCAAGAATTTGAACTTTAGTACCTTCATGTAACCTGAACAATTCTTGACTTCTCTTGTTTGGCTCGCTTTTTATAATCGTTTCTTGTGCAAAAACAATTGCGGGTTTGTCTTTTTTACTTACGTTAAATTTGTGAAAGGCAATGGCTAAAGAGAATACTGCTAAAAAAAGAAAGAGATTACTGGCAATAAAAGCTAAACGTTTTTTGCCAGTAGAATAGGTGATATAATACATCAAAAAGATAATGACAAACATTAAAACAGAACCCACGGCCACTTTTGCCCAATTATCAAAACTCATAAGGTCAGTTATCTTTTTACTGAGTTTAGAAAAACCTGCTTCAGGAAGCACATCAACAGCATCTATAGTCATGTTTTTCGCAAATGCCAGATTGTTTTTGATATCTTGATCATCTGGTGCTAACTGAAGCGCCTTCTCATAATAATAAATGCTTGGTGCAATATGATTTAATTTGTAATGTGAATTCGCTAAATTAAAATATAAGGCTTCCGAATGATTATTAGTTTTAAGAATGGCCTGATATTTCTCAATAGCCTCAGCATATTTACCATCATTATACAACTGATTTCCTTGATCAAATAAAGACTGGTTTTGAGCAAAAATAACTGTGCTAAACAACGCGATATAGATATATAATAACTGTTTCATATTAACTTGCTTGTTTATCAATTAATGAAATAGTCTTAGCAGCCTTTTCATAATCCTGCTGCATGGTTACTATGTTTATTGGCGTATATCTAGCCAATTCACAGCTTTCTAAAATACTGATGAAATCTGCAATAATTTGGGGTTCCACCGCACGCTCACTTAAATGGTTTTTTATAATGTCTTTGCTAAAATCACTGGTTTCTATATGCAGTTTTGCTTTTAAATAGTTATGTAAAGCCTTTTCAAGAGCTACATAAAATGCTTCCTTTTTTCCTAATGCTTTTTTTGCGTGACTTAAATATTTTTTAGCCAATCTATCTGCAGCTCTCATTCTGTTTCCAAAAATATCAGCATCTCGTTCTGCTTTTTTCCTTCTTATTACTATAGCTAACGGGATAGCTAGGAATGGCAATAAAAGAGCACTCCAAAATAATTTAGTTTGAAAAAAATACGATGGTGTGATGGAAGTGAAATTTGATTTTGTTTTAATATAGGCAAATTGGTCACTGCTTAAAACTACGGGTTGTTTTAAATTATTTGCAGCAATATTATCGTTTGAACTTGCCCCACTGGTAGGCCCTTCCAATACATCAATAACAATTTCTTTAGAATCTAAACGCTTATAAGTCTCTGTTTTTAAATCAAAATAAGTAAATGAAATACTTGGCGTTGGATATTTACCTTTAAATTGAGGCACGACGGTATAAGTATCTGAAATTGACCCTTGCATGCCCTCTAAATTGGTTTGAACATTTTCATTATGTTCAGGCTCATAAACCTCTAAAGAATTTGGTAAAGAGATTTTAGGAAGATTAATAAGTTTTAAATTTCCTTTGCCTTTAACTTCCACTTTAGCCTCTAAGGATTCTGATGCTTTAAGTTCTGTTTTTGACATAGTAACATTAAAGCTAAAATCACCAACAGCACCAGAAAAATCTGCCGGTTTACCAACTTCAGGCAGCGGTTTCACATCAATGGTTTTATTGCCTGCAGAAACGGTCCTATGGGCTTGTGTCATTAAGCGTCTGCCAAAAATATCTCGCCTGTTGGTTGGTACTTGCACTGAAATATCCAAAGTTAAAGGTTCAATGTTTAGCTTCCCTGTCTTTTGAGGATAAAGCACTGTTTTTCTTAAAACCAGAAAGCGATAATCTTCACCATTAAACGTTCCTGTTTGTACTTTTTGTCCTTGCATATCAATATTCTGACTCCAAAAGTCATTATATCTAGGACTATCTGTTTCTTGCCAGTTATCAACACCTGTGTTAGGAGATACATAAAGCTTATAAACAACCGTAATGGCTTCGTTTAAATACGGATTCGTTTTAGAAATTTCAGCTACTAAATGAATACTCTCCGCTGCCAAATAATCGGGGTCATTAGGGTCTTTAGGAATATCAATAGCTGCTGTGACTTCTATTTTTAATGGAATGGTCTTATAAGTCTGACCATCTATTATAATAGAAGCTTGTTCTATAGTGAAATTACCTTGATTTTTTGGGGCAAGAAAATAGCTATAAGTTTTGGTAAAAGAACGAACACCATTAATCCAGGAATTACTAACGGATTGATTTGGACCACCAACAACCGTGAAATTACTAAAGTCCGGTGGTGTAAAATGGTCGCCATCTTGATTCATTTCAAAATCAATACGTAAACGTTCATTAACGCCCAATTTATTCTTGCTTACTTTAGCTTCAAATTTTACTTGTGAATAAGCCATGCTACTCATAAATAAAATTAATACTACAGCAATGTGTTTTATGAAATTCATAATCCTAAACAATTCGTCAAACTAATTACCAATCCTTTTCTGTTTTTACTTTTACTCCTTTTTGTTTTTCAGCATTCATTTTTTCTTGAACTTTTTGTTCTTGGTTATTCATGGCCTCTAACAAGCTTTTTATTTGCTGATCAGATAATTTTCCTGGTTGCGGTTGTGCTTTTTGTTGGTCTTTATTTTGATTGTCTTCTTTCCCTTTGTCTTGATCTTGTTTTTCTTCTTTAGGCTTTCCTTCTTCATCTTTTTTATCATCACCTTCTTTTTTATCTTGATCGCCTTTATCTTTTTGATCTTCCTTATTATCGCCTTCTTTGTCTTGATCTTTTTGATCTTGTTTATCTTTATTCTCGTCTTGTTTATCTTGATTATCCTTGTTATCCTTATTTTGGTCTTGCTGATCCTTTTGTTGCTCGGCACATTCTTTTGCTAGACCAAAATTGTAACGTGTTTCATCATCAGAAGGGTCATTTCTTAATGCATTTTTATAAGCCTCAACAGCCTCTTTACATTTTTTATTTTGCATTAAAATATTTCCAATATTGTGGTATGCTTTATGTTTTTCTGCTTTGGAAGAAGCGGATTCTACAACCTGCTGTTGACGATACAAAGCTTCTTCAAAACTTCCCTTTTTGTAGTAAGCATTTGCCAAATTATAAGCCCCTACGGCACTTGATGCATTTTCAGAAATGGCCTTTCTGTATTCCATCTCGGCAGTTACAAAATCATCACCCTTAGATAATTGATTCCCCTCATAAACATAACCATTGGCCTTTTTTATTGCCAATACCTCTTCTTCCTTTTCCTGCGAAAAAGAAATGGTTACAAATAATGTGGTAATGATTATTATAAAGTTCTTCATAGTCATTTTCTTTCTTCTTATTTTAAATCAATCTAAAAATATTAAACCTATCAATTTCAATGCGTTAAAGGTTTTATAAATTCTCGTTAAATAAATTTAGTTTCTTTAACCAACCCGTCTTACGTTCTAATAAGAAAATATCTAAGATTAAAAAGAACAAGGCAAAACCTAAAAACCATTGAAACTGGTCTTTAAAATCGGCGTATTGTTTTGATTCAAATTCCTTTTTATCCATTTTATTTAAAATTTCACCTATTTGATCTACTAATTCATTGGTGTTTTTACCATTAATATAGACTCCATTTGCTTTACTGGCAATACTTTTAAGAATCTCTTCATTTAAACGTGTAATAACGGTTTCGCCATTATTATCTTTTTTATAATTTAAAACAATCCCGTTTCTTTTTTCAGGAATTGGGCCTCCTTTAACATCACCAACACCTATTGTAAATATTCGAATGCCCTCTTCATTAGCTTCTTCAGCAACTGATGCAGCTTCTTCACTGTGATCTTCGCCATCTGAAATAATAATGAGCACCCGATTGGTTTGCTCCTCATCATCATAATACGTTTTAGCGAGTTTAATCGCTTCATTTATAGCCGTTCCTTGAGACGATAACATATCCGTGTTCATATTCTGCAAAAACATTTTAGCAGCGGCATAATCAGTGGTAATTGGCAATTGAGGAAATGCTTTTCCTGCATAGGCAATAATACCAACTCGGTCACTTGCTAAATTATTGATGATTTGTGTTACTAATTGCTTTGCCTTTTCCAAACGGTTTGGAGCAATATCTTCTGCAAGCATACTTTTTGAAACATCAATAGCAAAAACAATATCTACACCTTCCCGCTTTACCGTTTCTAGTTTTGTTCCAATTTTAGGATTTACTAACGCAATTGCAAGAGATGCAAACGCTAAACTAAGCACAATTAATTTCAGTATTGATTTGAATAATGAGGTGTTAGGACTTAATCTTTTAAACAATAACTTATCAGCAAAATTGCTTTGAGTTTTATGCTTCCAAATTTGTAAAATGAGAAAGAATAAGGCTATTACAGGAATAACACCCAAAACCCAAAACCATATTTTTTCATCTAATTGATACATCTATTTTTTTCTATTGTTCTGACTTAATCATATTATATTATACAAAACTCCTGAAAATGGTAGCTCTTAACAAAAATTCTAACAGCAATAAAAAGCCAGCTATCAGAGCCAAAGGGCGAAACTTTTCTTGATAATTATAATACTTGAATTCATCAATATCTGTTTTTTCCAACTTATTGATTTCACCATAAATTTCTTCTAACTTTTCATTATTAGTGGCTCTGAAATATTTTCCACCAGTTACATCAGCAATTTCCTTTAATAAGGCTTCGTCTATATCTACTTGCACACGCCCATATTGAAAATCTCCAGTTATTGGGTCAATTGCAATGGGAGCTAAAGCAGTACCATTGGTTCCTAATCCAATGGTGTAAACTTTTATTCCATATTCAACAGCTAACTCACTTGCAATCTTTGGGTCTATAAACCCTGAATTATTCACACCATCAGTCAACAATATGATGACCTTGCTTTTAGCCTTACTATCTTTTAGCCTGTTTACAGCGGTAGCTAAACCTGAACCAATAGCCGTTCCTCCTTCAATTATAGTATTATATCTTACGTCTTTTAATGAATTTAAAATAATGGCTTTATCACTCGTTATTGGTGTTCTTGTATAACTTTCACCAGCATATTCCACCAAACCGATTCTATCATTTGGTCGGTCTTTTATAAATTCTGCTGCCACATCTTTTAAAGCTTCAAGCCTGTTAGGTGACAAATCCTTTGCCAACATACTTGCAGATACGTCAATTGCCATCACAATATCAATGCCCCGAGTTGTTTTTGTTCGCGTAGACACATCTACTGTTTGAGGTCTTGCCATCGCTGTGATTATTAAAGCCAGAGCCAGAAGCCTTAAAACAAACAACAAATGTTTAAATTTTGGTAAAATAGTATTTCCAAACTTAAACCCTTTTAAACTCGATATCTTAAGTTCTGCTGTTTGTTTTTTGTTCTTTAAAATGTACCATAGTATGACTATGGGAAGTAACAATAACAACCAAAAGAATTCTTTGTTTACAAATTCAATTCCTTCAAACATTATTCTTTAGATTTAATAAGTTCAACTGAATTTAAAATACGATCTGCTATTTCATCAGCATAAACATCATCCATTTTCCATGATAAAATAATTTCTTGAATGACATTATTTGAATTAAATGCTAATATCACATAATTCCCTTTTGTTCTAGTATCGCCTGAATTAACACCAGGTAAATCCGCCGTTCCGAAGGTTTTTAATCCCTCAGCGCCATTAGGTGTTACATATTGTTCGTTTTGAACGACTATATTTTGAACTCCAGTATCCTCCCAGGTTTTAAGGTTTTTTTCTACAACCTCTTTTAAATCTACTTTTTTGTCTCCTTCAAGTTTCACTTTTGAAGTAACTACTGCAATACTGAGTTCCTTATCTAAGCCACCATAACCAAACATCGTGATTTGTGCTTGTTCCAGGGCTTCCTTTGATTGTTCAGGTGAGATGCGCTTTAAAACTTCTGGTGTTGATATGGTGATTGGTGGCACGCCATAATCACTTGTTACCCAGTTTCCTTCAAGCAATTCTAAACTAGAATTTCCTAAAACAGTGTCTTTTACATACCTAAAACCATATTTAAACCCGAAACCAACAAATGTTAAGATTACAAGTGCTATTACCACAGCAATAGTGATAACTGTCTTTTTTCTCTTTTCCTTTCTTTTTAATTCTTCTTTATATTTCTCATTAAGAAGTTTCTCTTCTTCACTCGGCTCTGGCAAAACTTCTTTGACATGGTCAATTTCAACATCGATGGTTTTACGGTCTAATTCGGCCAACGCAGGATCTGGTTTAGATTTCGCAAATTTTACTAAATCTGCACGTTTAAGGATGCTTTCAAGGTTTTTTATAGTTTCTTGATTTAAATCAATCTGATTCCCTTCTTTTAATAATCTCAGCCTATTTATAAGTTCATCTGTGGTACTTTCCATAGAATGATCATAGACTTTCTCATCCAAATATTTTCTAATTATTAAGGTCAGCTCAGAATAATACTCTTTAAACTCATCTTGCTTTAAATAGGTACTTTCTTCTAATTTTTTTAAAGCCAGTTTCGCTCTGTCATAAGGAGGTAATAGTGCAATCTGTTCTTCCTCCGTAAGAGGCTTTTTTCGCCATAAAAACCAATATAATAATCCAGCTACGATCCCAATTGCCAACAAAATATATAAAAGGTATTTCCACCAATCACTTGTAGGTTTTTCGACTTCAATTATTGGTTTTATATCGTACAGGCCTTGCTTGGTGCTATCTACCAAAATATTTCTGACCTCAACCTGTAATGAATCTGTCAGAAATGTTTTGTCTCCAACAATTATTTTTTGGGGCGGAATAGTATAAGCCCCGGAATCAAATTGGGTTAAACCGTATTTTTTTATGAGATTGTATTTGTCATTTTGTTTAAGGGTATCCGTTTCATAAGACTCAATCATTTCTAAGGGAGAAAATGATGGGCCTTCAGGAAAGACAACCAAACTGGTGGTGTCTGTTTTTACCTCAATACTATATATAATTTGCGCTCCTATTTTTATAGATGTTGAGTCTATTGAAGCCTTAACTTGAGCATTTAAAAGCCAGGATACCAGGAAAAAGATCAAAAATAAAATACTTGAAGACTTAAGGCTCCTATTATCTAAATTTTTGTTCAATATTCTTAAACTATGATTCATAAATATTTTATGCTCTTGCTTTAAAATAACCTAATAACTTTTTAACATAACTTTCATCAACCCGGCAATTAATGGTTCCTGCGCCAGATTTTGAAAAGGAATCTTTATAATAATCTACCCGCTCACGATAGAATTTACCATAATTAAGACGTACTTTTTTTGAAGTTGTATTCACTAACATATACTCGCCTGTTTCACTATCAACCATTTGAACCATTCCTAAATTTGGAATGTTTTCTTCTCGTTCGTCATACACACGAATCCCTGTTACGTCATGCTTTTTAGCGGCTATCTTCATAGTATGCTGAAAATCATCAGCAATAAAATCAGAAAGCACAAACACAATAGCCCTTTTCTTCATCACACTTGATAAAAACTTCAAAGCTTCTGCTATATTGGTTTCTTTACTTTGCGGATTAAATTCAATAAGTTCGCGAATGATTCTCAAAACATGTGATCGTCCTTTTTTAGGCGGAATATAAAGCTCCACCTTATTTGAAAACAAAATCAACCCGATTTTATCGTTGTTTTGAGTAGCAGAAAAGGCTAAAGTTGCAGCTATTTCGGTTATGACTTCATTTTTGAATTGCTCTTTTGTACCAAAAAATTCTGACCCTGAAATATCCACCATCAGCATCATGGTTAATTCACGCTCCTCTTCAAAAACTTTTATAAAAGGTTCACTATATCTTGCTGTAACATTCCAATCAATATTTCTAACATCATCCCCATATTGATACTGTCTTACTTCACTAAATGTCATACCACGTCCTTTAAAGGTGGAATGGTATTCTCCTCCAAATATATGATCAGACAAACGGCGTGTCTTAATCTCAATTTTTCGTACTTTTTTTAGTAATTCTTTAGTGTCCATTTCTCAATTTACGATTGTAGATAGTGATTTACGATTTATTCAAATCGATATTCTTCATTCTAAAATCTGAAATTCTATGGTACTTCTATTTCGTTGACAATTTTGTTGATGATATCTTCAGAAGTTACATTTTCCGCTTCGGCTTCATAAGTAATCCCTATCCTGTGTCTTAATACATCATGTACAACAGCTCTAACATCTTCTGGAATTACATAACCACGGCGTTTGATAAAGGCATAACATTTAGCAGCTACTCCTAAATTAATACTACCACGTGGAGAGGCCCCAAAAGAAATTAAAGGTTTCAGATCTGGCAGTTTATATTTTTCTGGGTAACGTGTTGCAAAAACTATGTCAAGGATATATTTTTCAATTTTTTCATCCATATAAACTTCCTTAACTGCCTCTTGAGCTTTTAATATTTTTGAAATGGATACTACAGGATTCACTTTATCCCAAGCACCTTTCATATTGGCTCTCATAATTAATTGCTCCTCTGATAATTTTGGATAGTCGATTACTGTTTTTAGCATAAAACGGTCAACCTGAGCTTCTGGCAATGGATACGTTCCTTCTTGTTCTACGGGGTTTTGAGTTGCCATTACTAAAAATGGTTTATCAAGAATAAAGGTTTCATCACCAATAGTTACTTGTTTTTCCTGCATGGCTTCAAGCAAAGCAGACTGCACTTTTGCAGGTGCTCTATTGATTTCATCAGCCAAAACAAAGTTGGCAAAAATAGGCCCTTTTTTAATTGAGAAATCATTAAGCTTCATGTTATAGATTAATGTCCCCGTAACATCAGCTGGTAATAAATCTGGTGTAAACTGGATTCTGCTAAACGATCCATCAATGGCTTTCGCTAAAGTATTAATAGCTAATGTTTTTGCCAACCCAGGCACGCCTTCAAGTAAAATATGCCCCTGACCTAATAAACCTATCAAAAGTCTTTCAACCATATGCTTTTGACCTACAATGACCTTGTTCATTTCTAACATGAGCAAATCAACAAAAGCACTTTCTTTTTCTATCTTTTCATTAATTGTTTTAATATCAATTGTCCCTGATTCTTCCATCATTTTTGATTTTTTAAAAACTTGAATTTACCGCCCTTTATTAAGCAATGCAAATTGTTAAAATTTTAGATGGTATGGTGTTAATAATTGGTTAAAATATTTCTGAAAGCCCGTTAATTATTGGTTAAAAAACAAAGAGCAACACTAAGGTGTTGCTCTTTGAAATAATTATATTTTAAACCTTTTAATTTGTGGCTAAAGTAATTGGATCCAATACCGTTTCTGTGTTGGCTATTACTACTACATCTTTAGAACCCTCTTTTGAGTAGTCTTGTGAAACATATCCGGTAGCGCTTATGGTTACAATATACGTTCCTACAGGAACCCCTTCAACAAGAAACTCTCCATTTGTATTAGAATTCATAGTTGCAATAACTTCTTCAGTGCTACTCACTTTTACTTCGACAGTGACTTCTATATTATTAGTCACAACGCCACTTATGGACCCTGGCTTAAATTGTAACTCTATAGGATCTGCAATGATTGTTATATCTCCTTTAGTAACAACGACATCTGTTGCGCTTCCACCAATATAATCTGATTCAGAATCTACAGGGGTTACAATCACTTCATATGTCCCTTCCGGAACTCCCCATAAAGCGAAACTTCCATTTTCATCTGTATAAGCCGAAATTATAAAATCATCATCCGTTTCTGGCGTACCTTTATCGTCAACTAATACCGATGCTATAGATGGTACATCAGCAGGTGTTACAGTTCCTTCAATAATTCCTGAACTCACTTCTGTGCTTACATAAAGAACAGGTTTTAAAATAATATTACCAGAGTTTCCTGCGATTACAATAGATTTTTCAACATCAAAATCTAAAATAAAATCATAAGTAAATCCTTCTTCAATAACTGTATTCACTTTGAGCTTTAAGCCTGATTGCTGTGCGCTTGGTGTTTTGAGGTCATACTCAATGTCTTCTTCAGAATTATTTTCTATCACAATAGTATTACCGTCTCCTAACACTAAACGCATTTGACTTAAAGTACCTACAGGGATAGGAAATCGGTCCACAAGAACTTTACTTAATCCGCCCGTAAAATCCAATAAGTTTACTGTTGCATTTTGCACATCAAGAGATATCCAACCGCCTTCTCCATCACCATCATCATCCATTTTAATCATAACATCAACAACCTCCACATTAACAGCCTTAAAATCACCGGGAGCATCAACGAGTCTAACCGATATTTTAGGCGCTATCCCTTCAATATTACTAATATTAGATTCTGAATTACTACAAGAATAAAAGGATATTAATACCAGAGCTAAAATGAAAAAGTTTATTTTTTTGAGAGTTTTCATAAAAATATTATTTTGAGTTTATTGTTTTATATACGACTTATCATGGGATTTTAGACTTCAAATAGGCTTTTAGTTAAATACTACCATATCAATACGTGATTAGGATACTATATTATTACACTATAAAAACATATGTAATCTATTCTATGTCAAATGATAAGCATAATTAATACGCAATAGTAAGATATTAAATTCGTTTTAAGTATTTTTATACATGAATAGCAAAAAAACATATATAACCTGTATTGGTACAAGTTTAAGTACCATTTTTATACCCTTTAATTAAATGACAAAAACGGCCCTAATAACTGGAGCAACAAGCGGCATTGGAAAGGCTACAGCCTATGAATTTGCTAAACATGGAATTAATTTAATTTTATGTGGAAGAAGATCAGAACGCCTAGAAAGTATTAAAAAAGATTTAGATTCATTAACCAAAGTTTATACTCTCTGCTTTGATGTTAGAGATAAAACTCAGGTTGAAAAAGCTATAAATTCCTTACCAAACGATTTTAAAACTATAGATATATTAATTAATAATGCAGGTAATGCACATGGATTAGATCCCATACAAACCGGTAATCTTGATGATTGGGATGCCATGATGGATATAAACGTAAAGGGTCTTTTATATGTTAGCAAAGCTATCATTCCCCAAATGACCAAAAGACAAGCCGGACATATTATTAATATTGGCTCCTCGGCAGGGAAAGAGGTGTATCCAAAAGGCAACGTGTATTGCGCGAGCAAACATGCCGTTTTAGCAATCACTGAAGGCATGCGAATTGACCTTAATCCGTTTGGAATTAAGGTAGGTTCTGTAAACCCTGGATTAGTTGAAACCGAATTTTCTCAAGTCCGTTTTAAAGGAGATAAAATTGCAGATACTGTTTATAAAGGTTTTAAAGCATTGCAAGCTGAAGATATTGCGGACATCATTTACTTTGTTATTTCTCGACCATATCATGTAAATATTGCCGATTTATTGGTGTTCCCAACGGCACAAGCAAATAGTACAACCCTTAAAAAAGAGTAATAACCTAAATCTCACAATCTTGCTTTTAGTTTAAGCTAATTATGATTAATAAACGCCTGCTCATAAAACACCTATTGGCTCATAATGATGAGAACAGTTTTTATGATAAAAAACGTAAAATTGATATTAGTCATAAGGAAGGAAAAGCTAAATTTTTAAAACATATTTGTGCCTTATCCAACAGCAACCCACAAAACAATTCTTATATAGTTATTGGAGTGGATGATGAAGACAATGACATTGTAGGGGTCGATTTTTTTGACGATAGTAAAATTCAAAATCTTATTAATGCCTATCTCACTAATCCGCCAATTGTTCAATACGAAAATATTCCATTTCCGCATTTACCAGATGATAAGGTCGTTGGATTGGTAACTATACGATCCATTGAAAAAATAACATCACTAAGAAAAAATATTTGGAAGTATTATGGTGGCTCCGTTTTTTTTAGAGATGGCAGCATGAGTATGCCAAAAGTATTTGATGTTGAAATAAAAGATGTTAATTCAAAAATTGTAGAAGCCATTGAGAATAATGCTCAAAACAATATTGAACATACTTTAAATGGTGTTTTTGATTTTTTGAACAAAAGAAAAGATTACAATCCTCAATATAAAGTGTTTCAAGAATACTTTGTGGTTTGTTGGTCTGGACAAAAAAAAATGGTGAAAGAAGAAGAGTTTTTCTCAAGAGTTGACATAGAACTTGTTAATGAGCAAGTGCGTTTGTTTTTTTCAGTTTTAGATGAAGTATCCATCAGTTTTGATGAAAACCATTTTAAAATTATTGAATATGTTAATCTTGGTTTACAAAACAATAACAAATATTATCAATTAGAAGAAACCATAATAAAGTTTGAAAATAATGCCAACTATTCTATTGAAACTAAGTTATTATTTCAGCCTCCACAATTTGATAAAAAAACATTACATCACATTTACAACGGCAACAACGCCATTTTGGAGAAGCTTAAAAAAGGCCTAACTCTAACCAAAATT
Source organism: Flavobacteriales bacterium (assembly GCA_024643405.1). GTDB lineage: Bacteria > Bacteroidota > Bacteroidia > Flavobacteriales > Flavobacteriaceae > Yeosuana. The sequence continues at coordinate 21,212 of JAHENA010000010.1, forward strand.
GAAAAATTAGATTTAAAAAATTTACCCGCCACGTACCTCATTTGCTATTTGAATTTATTCCATGAAGCCATTGATAAACTAAATGAATCAAGATCTTTTCTAAAAGAATACAGTGAAGACATCTATAATTCATATAAAGAGTCTATCAGGATTTTAAGAAAGGTAAAATATAGTTAATTTAAGGTTAAAGCTTAACTATTACTTAACTCTGAAATAGCATTTCAAAATGAAAAATTTATATTTTTGTAATGCTATTAATCAATTATATCTTAAACCTTGTCTCTCCCGAAAAAAACCGGCATTGAGGCAAGGTTTTTTCATTTCTAAATAATTCTATAGATCAAATTTTATACCTTGAGCTAATGGCAAATTAGTTGTGTAGTTAATAGTATTTGTTTGTCTTCTCATATACACTTTCCAGGCATCACTGCCAGACTCACGGCCACCACCTGTTTCCTTTTCACCTCCAAAAGCGCCTCCAATTTCAGCTCCTGAGGTTCCTATATTCACATTAGCAATTCCGCAATCAGAACCTGCAACAGATAAGAATTGTTCTGCTTCACGTAAATTGTTGGTCATAATAGCAGATGATAATCCTTGAACTACATTATTTTGAATATGTATCGCGTCTTCAACATTACCAGTGTATTTTAATAAGTATAATACTGGTGCAAATGTTTCGTGTTGAACAATCTTAAAATCTGGTTTTGCTTCAGCAATGGCTGGTTTAACATAACATCCACTTTCGAAACCTTTTCCTGTTAATACACCACCTTCAACTACAATTTTTCCGCCTTCTTCAACTACTTTTGTTAATGCATTTTGATACATTTTAACAGCATCTTTATCAATTAGTGGTCCAACATGGTTCTTTTCGTCCAATGGGTTTCCTATTCTTAATTGTTTATAGGCGTCAACAATTGCAGTCTTTACTTTATCATAAATAGATTCATGGATAATTAAACGGCGTGTTGAAGTACAACGTTGTCCTGCAGTTCCTACCGCACCAAAAACAGCGCCAATTACAGTCATTTTAATATCGGCATCTGGAGTTACAATAATAGCATTATTCCCTCCTAATTCTAGTAAGGACCGCCCTAAGCGACCCGCTACTTCTTGCGCTACAATTTTACCCATTCTAATTGAGCCAGTCGCTGAAATTAATGGCACACGAGTATCCTTTGTCATTAATTCCCCAACTTTGTAATCTCCATTAATCAAACAAGAGATACCTTCTGGTAAATTATTTGCTTTAAATACTTCTGCTGCAATATTTTGACAAGCAATGCCACATAAGGGTGCCTTTTCACTAGGTTTCCAAACACAAACATCTCCACAAATCCAAGCTAAGGCCGTATTCCAAGCCCAAACGGCAACCGGAAAATTAAACGCAGAAATAATTCCTACAACTCCTAAAGAATGGTATTGCTCGTACATCCTGTGACCTGGTCTTTCACTATGCATTGTTAAACCATGCAACTGACGTGACATTCCTACAGCAAAATCACAGATATCAATCATTTCTTGAACTTCCCCTAATCCTTCTTGAAGACTCTTACCCATTTCATAAGAAACAAGTATGCCCAGTGCTTGTTTTTTCTCTCTAAGTTTATCTCCAAATTGACGTACTATCTCGCCTCGCTGTGGTGCAGGTTTCATTCTCCAGGTTTTAAAAGCAAGGGTTGCTGTCTCCATTACTTTTTCATAATCTGCTTTGGTGGTCGTTTTTACTTTTCCAATTAATTGTCCATCAACCGGCGAATAACTTTCAAAGATTTCTCCATTAGAAAAATTATTTACTCCTGTTGAAGTTCCATTATTTATGTCTTTAACCCCTAATTGTTTTAAGGCCTCATTTATTCCGAAATCAGCAGCAATCGCTCCCATATTATCTTTGTTTTTACGAATTATATAATTTTGAGATAAAGGTACTAATAAAAAGCCATTTAAAAACGAGCCTTTTTTCTAAAAACTGTAACTTTAAAACATAAAATTAAAATCAAATAATGATTGAAAAAAAAATCTATTACGCAGTGATTTTTACATCAAAACAAACTGTAAATACTTCTGGATACGAAAATATGGCGAGCTTGATGGAAGGACTAGCAAAAAAACAAAAAGGGTTTATACGTATGGATAGTGCAAGAAATAACATTGGCATTACTGTAAGTTATTGGGAAAGTCTAGAAGATATTAAAAACTGGAAGCGTCAAAGTGACCATTTAAAAGCTCAAGAAAAAGGAAAAAAGGATTGGTACAGTTGGTATCATGTTAGAATTTGTAGAGTAGAGCATGAATATGTTTTTGGAATATAATATGGAAAACACGAAAATGATTTTTTCTGATAAGTACCAATAAAACGCAACCTTATATGAAAATTCGCATCTTTATAAAAAATTATCACATGAAATCCTTTTTAATAGTATTTGCCTGTTTATGTCTTTTTTCTTGTAAAAATGATGATGAACCTGAAATTGATTGTGCTCTGTTCGATCCTTTTATCAGTAATCTTTCTATTAAACTTATTGATAGTGAAGGACAAAATTTAATTGAAAACAACACGTATATCGCTGATGATATTACTGTTTTATTTAATGGTAATACTTATACCAATGTGGTGTTTAATGATGTTCAGGGCATTGAAAACTTAATAACCCTGAATTTAATTGGGCTAGATGGTGACAATACTTTAAAAATTAATTTATCTCAAGAAATATCTGATACCTTGATATTAAATCTAACTGCAGAATCTCAAATTTGTGGATGGACCTTTTTTACCTTAAATTCTGCAAATTATAACGGAGTTTTTCAACAAATCGAAGATTTTAACGGAAATTATTTAATTACGGTTGTTAAATGATTTTGAGAGTTTTTTTTCCTATTACCTTTTAACAACGGTTTGCAACATACTATGGTCTGAATTTGTGCTAAATATTTTTTCTGCTTTTAAAATTTTTAAATCCTTTGACACCCAAATATAATCGAGACATAACAATGGTAAATTATAAAACCATGTTTCCTTAAATCCATTTCCTTTTTTAGAGAATGCGTGATTAAAATTTTTTTTCAATTGTTTTAAATAGATGGATTCATAAGGCGTATTAAAATCACCTAGAACAATAGTGTTTTTACTTTCCTTGATTGATTGGTTGATATATGTTAAGCCCCATGCTTTTGGCACATCAGGACTTCCTGTTGCATCAACTGCATAAAAATTAATTCCAGCTGTTTTAAAATTAATAACTGAAGTGTTAAATTTTGAGGTTTTATCGCTTTCAATATACAAAGGTGTTTTTGAGAAGATGAACAATTCTCTGTCTGATCTATAAAAATAATATTTAGGGTATCTTATTTTTAATTCGTCTATATTTTCCTTTCCATACTCCACTAATACCATAACGTCTGGAATATCTGCCCTTTCATTTAAAGCTGTTTCAAACGTATTTCGTCTAGCAGTATTCCAAAAAACAACTTCTAAATGTTTTTCTTGAATATCATCTGGAATGTGTAATTTAAAACTTCTACCTAGCCAAACTAATAATAATAATGAAGCTATTATTAGGTTATATCGCCTCCACTTTTTAGTGAGCACGATTGACAGCATTAGAACAATAAAAGCAATAACAGGTAAAGGAAGAGCATAAAAAAACAACGAAGACCAAAAAGTACGCTCCTTTATAACAAAATGAACTGCTAATAGAACTAGAATGGTTACAACATTAATAAGTTGTAAGATGATTTTAAAACCATTCAGTATTATCTTAATAAAAACCCTTTTGCTGCCCACCACGGATGTATTTCAATAATTAATCTGCCTGCTATTACCATGGGATCAGAATTGGCCAAACTATCGGCCATCTTTAGTGTTGGTACATTATAAACGGTAATGCCTCTAATGTCACCATTGTCACCAAATGGCCCCGAAATATCGGCAAATCCCAATTCATACATCTTACTTAAATGTGCCAAATGTAAAGCTTGTAATCTGTCGGCTTCTTCTTTTGTTTGAGACCGCGTAGAGCCGCTTTTTAAAAAGGCTATAAAATATTGTTGCATTAAAATAGTGTCCTTTGATTTTTCATCCACATAATCAAACGTCTGAAACCCTTTTTGAGTAAGTTCTTCCTTTAATTGTTTTATAGATTTTTTATTTGCGCCTGTTAAACTCGAATCCTTATTTTGTTCATTTAAAATTTCTAAAATTACATGCTCAGAAGTGTCTTTGATTTGAACTTTTAAAGTATCCTCTGTGTTTATATCATAATTAGATTTAACAACTTTTCGACAAGAGGTTAAGCTTATAAAAATAACACCAACAATTAAAATTAGTCTCATGCTTTAAATTTTATTAAATCTTTGAATGATGCCAAATGTTAAATGGTTTTATGCTTAATTGAGAATTATAATACTTAATATTTCCTGTTACTTCTTCTCCAATCCAATGAGGTTTATTAAATATCTCGTTCTCTTTTTTTAATTCAACTTCTGCTAGAATTAAACCTTCGTTATCACCATGAAAAACATCTACTTCAAAAATATGGTGTTCAAAGTCAACTTCATATCGTGTTTTTATAATTATACCTGGCTCACAAAGTTTTAATAATCCCTTAGCCTCCTCTATTGAAATTTCCTTTTCCCATTCATATCGTGATAAGCCATTATCAGCAGAAAGCCCTTTTACTGTTATAAATCCTTGATTGCCATTTAACCTAATTCTCACGGTTCGGTCTTTATGCGTGTTTAAAAATCCCTGCTCTATTTTAGTATTTTTAAAAGCTTCCTTTTTAAAATCTTGAGAGGTTACTAAAAACTTGCGTTCTATTTCAATCATACCCTATCCGCAATTTGTTGAATTTCATCAGAAGGAATTCTTCCAGAGTTATAGTCATTATTGGCTAACAAAATCATGGCTTTTACAATAGTTTTTGGATGAATAGATCGGTATTTTTTTAAACTTCCTATTAAAAATGGATTTAAAACGCTCATAAATAATTTAGCGATTTTTTCTCCCAATCTTTTTTCGTTTCTTGCGCCACTAATCAATGAAGGTTGCAGAATATAGGTGTTTTTAATTTTATTCCTCAAAACGTCTTCTTCCATTCGGCCTTTGGTTCTATTATAAAAAATTTTGCTGTTTTTATTAGCCCCTAAAGCAGAAATAACTATTAAAGTTTCAATACTCATTTTAGCACAAAGACTTGCCAAAATAACGGGAATACCATAATCAATCTTAAGATACTGTTCCTCATTAGGTGTTTTAGCTTTGGTTGTGCCGATGCAGCAAAAAACCTCATCAGCAATAAATAAATGTTGCTGTTTTTCAAGTTCAAATAAATCTATCAGATGCTCTTCAATTTTTGAGTGTTTTATGTTACAAGTATTTCTACTTATCAATTTAATCGTAGTGTATCTGTCATCTTTAATGAGTTGTTCCAATAATAGCCCACCGGTTAGACCTGTTGCTCCAATAATAATTGCTGTTTTTGCCATGGTATTGAATTCTCTTTGATAAAGATATTATATTTTTACAAGATGTCTGAGCTTTCACCTATTAGAAAAATTATTCACGTTGATATGGATGCCTTTTATGCCTCTATAGAGCAAATGGATCATCCTGAACTCAATGGAAAGCCTATTGCCGTTGGAGGAAGTGAAAAACGTGGCGTGGTAAGTGCCGCCAGTTATGAAGCAAGAAAATTTGGAGTTAAAAGCGCCATGAGTGGTATACAGGCCATACGCAATTGCCCTGAACTGATTTTTGTAAAACCTCGTTTTGATAGATATCAAGAAATCTCAAAAAAAATACGAACCATTTTTTATGATTATACAGATTTAGTTGAACCTCTTTCTTTGGATGAAGCTTACTTAGATGTGACACAAAATAAAAAAGGAAACCCTAGTGCTTCAATATTAGCTAAAGAAATTCGTGAACGAATATTTAAGGAAGTGGGTCTGACGGCTTCTGCAGGGATTTCTATTAACAAATTTATTGCTAAAGTTGCTAGTGATTACAATAAGCCTAATGGACAAAAAACTGTTAATCCAGAAGAAGTTATCGAGTTTCTTGAACAGCTAGATATTCGAAAATTTTATGGGGTTGGTAAAGTGACTGCTGAAAAAATGTATCAACTGGGAATCTTTACTGGAAAAGATTTAAAATCAAAAACCATCGCGTATTTAGAAACTCATTTTGGCAATTCTGGCACGTACTACTATAATGTAGTTCGAGGAATTCATAATAGTGAAGTGAAGCCAAATAGAGTTAGAAAATCACTCGCAGCGGAACATACTTTTAATGAAAACCTATCAAGTGAAATATTTATGCTTGAAAGATTAGATCAGATTTCAAATGAGGTTTCAAAGCGTTTAAACAAAAGTAAGGTCGCTGGTAAAACTGTAACCTTAAAAATCAAGTACAGTGATTTTACCTTACAAACAAGGAGTAAAACCTTGAATTATTATATTAGTGATAAATCTTTAATATTTGAAACCTCTAAAGACCTATTGTTTCAAGAAAAGCTAAGTAATTCAGTACGTTTACTTGGTATTTCTATATCAAATTTAAATACGGAAACAAAAAAAGTACTGGAACAAAAAAGTATAAGCGTACAATTGAAATTTGAATTTTAAAATAATTCGTTATTTAACATTGTCGCAAAAAAAAAGATTCACAATAGAATTATATGCGAATCTTTTTAAAAAATTATTAATCTTCCTTATTAGATAGGACAAGAAGTAATTTCTGTAACCCGTAAAGTATTCACCATCCCTTTACTCTGAATGGGCATGGCTGCTAAACTAATTAACATATCTCCTTCTTCAAGATAACCCATTTTGCAGGCAATATTATTTACATCTTCAATGGTTTCATCTGTGCTCACAAATCTGTCATAATAAAATGCCTTTACACCCCAAAGCAAACTAAGTTGTGTAAGAATACGTTGGTTTGATGTAAAAACTAAGATGTGAGATAATGGTCTCCAGGCTGAAATTTGAAAAGCCGTATAACCACTATTTGTTAATGTTGAAATGGCTTTTGCATTAATTTCATTTGCCATGTTAGCGGCATGATAACAGATAGATTTAGTTATATAACGGTTTGTACGAATATGAGGTGGTAATTGAGGAACTTGAATGAGGGGAGAATCTTCAACTCTTTTTAAAATATTAGACATTTGTCTAATTACTTGAATTGGGTACTGTCCTACCGAGGTCTCTCCAGAAAGCATAACCGCATCAGCTCCATCCATTACAGAGTTGGCCACATCGTTAACCTCAGCTCTAGTAGGCGTTAAACTAGAGATCATGGTTTCCATCATTTGTGTAGCAATAATAACTGGTATCCTCGCTTTTTTAGCTCTCAATACCAATTGCTTTTGAATAAGAGGCACTTCCTCGGCTGGGATTTCCACACCAAGATCACCACGAGCTACCATGATGCCATCACAATGCGCTACGATTTTATCTATGTTCTCAACTGCTTCTGGCTTTTCAATTTTAGCAATAATTGGAATTTTTTCTTCACTATGTTCTTTTATTAAATCACGTAGTTGCATTAAATCTTCAGCATGACGCACAAATGAAAGCGCTATCCAGTCTACTTGTTGCTTAATAGCAAAAAGAGCATCCTCAATATCTTTTTCTGTTAATGCTGGTTGTGAAATATTGGTATTCGGTAAATTGACTCCTTTTTTAGACTTTAATGGTCCTCCTTGAATCACTTTTGCCTTTACTTCACTTTGTTTATCTGTAGAAACAACTTCAAAAATTAATTTTCCATCATCTAAAAGAATTCTTTCTCCGGGTTTTGCATCTTGAGGAAATCTTTCATAAGTCATGTAAACACGATCTTTTGTCCCCTCAAAACGTTCTCCTGTAGCAAATATAATTTCATCACCAGGATGCACTACAACTTCCTCTTTCATGACCCCAACCCTAAGCTTTGGACCCTGTAAATCGCCTAAAATGGCAGAGTTATAGCCAAATTCCTTATTGAGATCACGTATCATTTGAATACGTTCAGCGACATCATTGTAATCTGCATGAGAAAAATTAATTCTGAATACATCAACTCCTTCATCAAGCATTCCCTTTAATACTTCTTTGGTACTTGATGCTGGCCCTAATGTGGCCACTATTTTAGTTTTTTTTCTGATTGGCATTAGTAAAAAATTAAATTGTCTTTAGATTTTAATTGATTTTGATCAATAATATAGGCCGTTGCTATTTGAGGAATACTTAAAATGGTATTAATAACATGTTTTTCTTTTACTAAATTTAATTCATCATCTATTTTCAGTAAATAATTAACCGTTTTTAATTCAGGTAATAAATTAAATGTTTTAGTAATACTTTGTGTTGTTTCAAATAACAAACCGGAATTAACCCGTGTGTAATCATTTGTTTTACAAATATTTGACACTAAATTCCAGTTAATAAGTTGTTTTTTATCTTCCCAATTATATATAGAGTAAGCTGATTTTCCGTTTTTAAAATCTAAATCAAATCTTTTTCTACGTAAATTGATGTGTAAAAACTTATTAAGAAGATACGCTAATCGATAATCTTCAATGCTGCAATGAATTGCAATTAAAGTAAATACCGACTCATCAAAAACATCATCAAGAATAAGTTTGTGTACCGCCATAACTTATATAAATCGATGTAAATATAATATTTAAAACATTTAAAGTGATAAGTTTTACATAATCTTAAGAAGAAAGAACAACTCAATCGTTGTAGTTATCACTATTCCTTAAACAAAAAAAATTAATGTGACATTCTTGTTTGAAACACATAAAAAGCCCGTTTTGAAGCCTTTTCTTCTGCCTTCTTTTTTGAAGTAGCTCGTGCTTTTGCGATAACTTTATTATCCACTGATAATTTTACTGAAAAGTGTCTGATTTCATCATTGCCAGAGTCTTCATATACGTTATAATTAAACGTTTTCTTCTCCTTTTGACACCATTCAATGAGTAAACTTTTATAACTAATCACTCTGCCCTCTAACTGAGCAATATCGACGTATGGAATAATGACTCGTTTATAAATGAATTTCTCACAATATTTAAACCCTTTATCTAGAAATATAGCACCAATTAAAGCTTCAAATAGATTACCATGAATGTTATCTCCAAATTGAGACGTCGCTATTTTACTTTCAATAAGTTCAATAAGATTTAAGTCTTTCCCTAATTCATTTAAATGTTCTCTGCTAACTACTTTGGATCGCATCTTGGTTAAATAACCCTCATCGCCCCCAGGAACTTCAAGATATAAGTGAGATGCAATAACAGCTCCTAACATGGCATCTCCCAAAAATTCCAATCGCTCATAATTAATAGCATTACCTTCATTGTCCCTAATATTCATGGAACGATGCGTAAATGCCGTTTTATAAATTTGAATATTCTTAGGGTTAAATCCCAAGACTTTTTTTAAATGTATAAAAAAATTCCCGCTGTTTTTAAAACGGGAATTTAATATGTTTCGAATGGTTTTCAATCGGGGTAATTAATCTATTCTCTTGAATACTACACAAGCATTATGCCCGCCAAATCCAAAGGTATTACTCATACCTACTTTGACGTCTCTTTTTTGAGCTTTATTTAAAGTTAAATTTAATTCTGGGTCAATATTTTCGTCCCTAGTAGAATGATTAATTGTTGGTGGAACAACGCCGTGCTCCATGGCCAAAATCACAGAAATAGCTTCAATTGCACCAGCAGCACCAAGTAAGTGGCCAGTCATTGACTTTGTTGAATTAATATTTATTTCTTTAGCATGATTACCAAAAACTTCTGATATAGCTTTAAGTTCTGCTACATCACCAAGAGGTGTAGAAGTTCCATGAGTGTTAATATGGTCAACATCTTCAGGTTTTAACCCTGCATTTTCTAAACAGTTTTTCATAACTGCAATAACACCAATTCCATCAGGATGTGGAGCCGTCATGTGATAAGCATCTGATGATAATCCACCACCAACAAATTCAGCATAAATTTTAGCGCCTCGTTTCTTTGCGTGTTCATATTCTTCAAGAACAAGTGCCCCTGCACCCTCTCCTAATACAAAACCATCTCGAGTTCCGTCAAAAGGACGAGAAGCAGACTGAGGGTCTTCATTTCTAGTTGATAAAGCATGCATGGCATTAAATCCTCCCATACCAGCAATAGTCACTGCTGCTTCACTTCCTCCTGTTACTATGACATCACAATGTCCTAAACGAATAGAGTTTAAGGCATCAAACATAGCATTTGCCGAAGAAGCACAAGCAGAAACTGTTGTGTAATTTGGTCCCATAAAACCATATTTTATGGAAATGTTTGCCGGAGCAATATCAGCAATCATTTTGGGAATGAAGAATGGGTTGAATCTTGGAGAGCCGTCACCAGAAGCAAAATTTAAAACTTCCTCTTGAAATGTTTCCAATCCACCTATTCCTGCTCCCCAAATAACCCCTACTCGCAATTTATTTACTTCGTCAAGATTTAGTTTGGCATCTGCAATTGCCTCATCAGCGGCAACCATAGCATATTGCGCAAACTTATCCATTTTGCGTGCCTCTTTTCTATCAAGAAAATCGGTAGCCTCAAAGTTTTTTAATTCGCAAGCGAATTTTGTTTTAAACTTTTCGGTATCAAAATAGGTTATAGGTGCAGCTCCACTTTTACCACCAATTAAGCCTTCCCAAAATTCATCTTTGGTATTGCCAATTGGGGTTAAAGCGCCTAATCCTGTAACTACAACTCGCTTTAATTCCATAAAAGTCTTTACTTATTTTGCAGCCTCTATATATGATATAGCTTGACCTACTGTTGCGATATTTTCAGCTTGATCATCTGGGATTTGAATATCAAATTCTTTTTCAAATTCCATAATTAATTCAACTGTGTCTAATGAGTCCGCTCCTAAATCGTTTGTGAAGCTAGCTTCAGTTACAACTTCGTTCTCATCAACTCCCAATTTGTCTACGATAATCGCTTTTACTCTTGATGCAATGTCTGACATAATCTTTTAATTTAAGGTTTTAATTAGTTGGCAAAAATAAAAAACTTTATTTTTAAAACACGATTTTAGTTTAAAAATATGATTCTAAATTTACCAAATAACTTTTAAGTATTTATAATTAACCTCGTAATTGTTAATAATTATTCTTTTTTTTGTTTGAGTTTTTATAAGATTAACACCTTTTTAGCACAGTGGCCATTAATGCTTTTTTTGTTACTCAATTAATTATTAGTGGTTTACAAGTAAACATGATTTAAAAAAAATCTAAATGAAACGCATCGTAATTTTTGCTTCGGGTAGTGGGACTAATGCTGAAAATTTAATTCAGTTTTTCAATCAAAAAAAAGAAGTATCCGTTGTACAGGTTTTAACAAACAATCCTCATGCTAAAGTCATTGATAAATGTAATCGACTTAAAATTAGTTGCTTGTCATTTAACAGAACGGCCTTTTACGTAGAAAATCATGTTTTAGATATTTTAAAAACAATAAAGCCAGATGTTATTGTACTAGCCGGTTTCTTGTGGAAATTTCCGGAATCAATTTTAAAGGAGTTTCAAAATAAAGTTATAAACGTGCATCCAGCTCTACTACCAAAATATGGTGGAAAAGGAATGTATGGCATGCATGTCCATGAAGCCGTTGTAGCCAATGAAGAAAAAGAAACGGGCATCACTATACATTATGTGAATGAACATTATGATGAAGGTGCTATTATTTTTCAAGCCTCATGCGCTGTAGGAAATAATGATACAGCAACCAGTGTTGCAGAAAAGATTCATAAATTAGAAATGGAGCATTTTCCAAGAGTAGTTAACTCTTTTTTATTTCCAAATGAGTAAAAAAATGAAAAAATATTATACCGTTTGGAAAGGACACAAAACAGGTGTATTCGAATCTTGGGATGATTGTAAAGCTCAAATAACCAATTTTGAAGGCGCACAGTACAAATCGTTTTTAACTTTTGATACGGCTAAAAAAGCTTTGAATGGAAATTACAAGGATTATATTGGAAAAACTAAATCGTTTAAGAGCGAATTATCTCCTGAACAACTCAAAAAAATTGGACAGCCCAATTACAATTCCATTTCAGTAGATGCCGCGTCCAGCGGTAACCCAGGCAAAATGGAATATCGTGGTGTTGATACCAGAACAAAAAAACAATTATTTATTCAAGGCCCTTTTGAAGAAGGAACTAACAATATTGGTGAGTTTTTAGCTATTGTTCATGGATTAGCACTTCTTAAAAAAATTAATAGTGATAAAATTATTTACACCGATTCGAAAACGGCTGTCAGCTGGGTAAAAAAGAAAACTTGTAATACAAAACTAGAACGAAACGATAAAAATAAATCCCTCTTTGATTTGGTTGAAAGAGCCGTTCATTGGTTAAAAACGAATGATTGTAAAACAGTTATTGTAAAATGGGAAACAAAAGCTTGGGGAGAAATCCCAGCCGATTTTGGAAGAAAATAAATATCAGTAATTGATACACTTAAAAGTACTATTTTTAAAAATAATAATTTGTTAATTCGTCGGTAATGAAAAAAGAAATTTCCAGAAGAAATCTCCTTAAAACATTAGGTTTTGCCACAGGAGGTCTATTGACAATTCCACTTCACGGTTTTAGCGCACCAAATATTCGGGTACATATCCCAAATGCAGTAAAAAATCCGGCACCAGAAAAACCTGTTACCGGTATAACCCTTGGCGCAGGCAACAGAGGCAATGTATATGGAGATTTTGCTATTAAATTTCCAGACCATTTAAATATTATTGGCGTAGCCGAACCTATTAAAATTAGAAATGAGCGCTATTGTACCAAACATAATATTACTAACGAAAACCGTTTTGAAACTTGGGAGCAGGTTTTTGAAAGACCTAAATTTGCTGATGCCATAATAATAACAACGCCTGATAATTTACATTACGCTCCTTGTATGAAAGCGCTTTCTATGGGTTATGATATTTTATTAGAAAAACCTATTGCACCAACTGAAAAGGAATGTAGAGATATATTAGCTCTAGCAAAAACAACAAATAGAATTGTTGCCGTTTGTCATGTCCTGAGGTATTCTCCATACTTCATTAAATTGCGTGAATTAATTCAAAATGGAAGTATTGGAGAACTAATTAGCATACAACATTTAGAACCTATTGAACATATTCACATGTCTCATAGTTATGTGAGAGGAAATTGGCACAATAGTAAAGAAACCACACCTATAATTCTAGCTAAATCATGCCACGACCTTGATATTTTGCGTTGGATGGTTGGAA
>JAHENA010000010.1:34600-50564 GCA_024643405.1 Flavobacteriales bacterium
GAACATATTCACATGTCTCATAGTTATGTGAGAGGAAATTGGCACAATAGTAAAGAAACCACACCTATAATTCTAGCTAAATCATGCCACGACCTTGATATTTTGCGTTGGATGGTTGGAAAACCTTGTAAAAAAGTCTCTGCTTTTGGGGACTTAAAATGGTTTAAAAAAGAAAATAAGCCTGAAGGAGCAACGCCACGATGCACCGATGGTTGTTCTGTAGAAAAGGAATGCCCTTATAGCGCATTAAAAATTTACTACAGAGAACGACAACGAAATTACGTTTTCGATCTTCCTGAAGATACTGACAAACAAGCTGAAGCAGTGCTTAACTACCTTAAAACAACCAATTATGGTAGATGCGTTTATCAAATGGATAATGACCAACCAGACCATTATATTACTAATCTTCAATTTGAAGATGGCATTACTGCAGCTTTTAGTATGGAGGCTTTCACTTCGTATGAAGGAAGACGTACGCGCATATTAGGAAGCCATGGAGATATCGTTGGCGACATGTCGAAATTTGTTTACACTAACTTTTTAACGAAGGAAGAAACTGTATTCGAGCTTAATAGTGATTCTCATGGTGGAGGCGACTGGAATTTAGCATCAGACTGGGTTAAAGCCGTATCTCAACAAAATCCCGATTTACTATCGTCGACCATTGATGCATCAGTTGAAAGCCATATTATAGGTTTCACTGCTGAAAACAGCCGTTTAGAAGGCCAAACCAAAAACGTAATCCTTTAGTAAATAAAAAACTATATTAACTACATTTTAAAATTAAAAATGGAGCTTATTAAAAAACGTTATTTATCATTAGACGTCTTTAGAGGGTTAGATATTGCTTTAATGATTATTGTAAATTCTCCAGGAAAGTATTCGACTACTTTTTCTCCATTATTACATGCCGAATGGAATGGTTTTACCTTAACTGATTTGGTTTTTCCTACGTTTCTTTTTATTGTTGGTAATTCTATGAGTTTTAGTATGGGAAAATATGAGTCCTTATCAAATAAAATTTTTTTTTCAAAAGTATTCAAACGGACCTTAATTATTTTTCTGATAGGCTTCCTAATGTATTGGTTTCCGTTTTTTGAAAATGGCGCTTTAACAAGTATCCATAATACACGCATTTTTGGGGTGCTTCAGCGAATTGCCTTATGCTATTTAATCGCCTCTGTTGTGTTGCGCTTTTTTAAAACAAAAGACGCCATAATAGTCAGTTTATTTGCTCTTATTTTATACCCAATAATGCTTTTGGCTTTTGGCGATTTGTCATTGCCAGGAAATGCTGTATTAAAATTAGATACCTGGTTAATTGGGGCAAGTCATATGTATCATGGTGACGGAATAGCTTTTGATCCTGAAGGCTTATTAAGCACGCTGCCCGCTATTGCAAATGTTATTGCCGGATATGTTACAGGTATATTTCTCCAAAAAAGTGGTCAAAATTATAAGACTATAGCTCAAATGACCCTACTCGGAGCTGTGTTGATTTTTATTGGGCTCAGTTGGGATTTACTTTTACCATTAAACAAAAAACTTTGGTCAAGCTCTTTTGTTGTGCTTACAATTGGAATCGACCTGATTGTTTTATCCTTATTAGTCTATCTTTTAGATATTTTGAATAAAACCAAATGGACCTATTTCTTTGAAGTCTTTGGTAAAAACCCATTGTTCATTTATGTACTTTCAGAGATACTTGTTATTACTTTATTTGTGTCTAAAATAGGAGATTATTCAGCCTATGATTGGATTGCTGAAAACATTTTTGTTTCATCACTCGGTGGATATATAGGTTCATTGGCATTCGCTCTTTCTATAATGCTTACTTGCTGGATAGTAGGTTTTTTAATGGATAAAAAGAAAATTTACATAAAAATATAATTCTGTATTAAAAAAATAAAAACTTTTAAGTATACCTCTTCATAGTTTGGAATACCAATGAAATCCTTTTTTTATTAGTTTAATAAAATTAACCAAATAAGACTATATCTCTAGTTTTTGAAGAAAAATAAATTCGTTTTTTAGCTTTTAAAAAGTTTATATTTGCACAAAAAAAATTAATCCTCTTTATGAGTAAATTAGTCATTGTAGGTACTTTAGCTTTTGATGCTATTGAAACACCTTTCGGTAAAACCGACAAAATACTTGGTGGCGCAGCCACTTTTATTGGTTTATCGGCCTCACAGTTTGATGTTGATTCTGCGGTTGTATCAATAATTGGCGGTGATTTTCCTCAAGAATATTTAGATTTATTATCTAGTAAAAACATAAATGTGTCCGGTGTTGAAATTGTTAAAGAAGGGAAGACTTTTTTCTGGAGTGGTAAATACCACAATGATATGAATACCCGAGATACTTTAGTCACTGAATTAAATACATTGGCTGATTTCAATCCTGTAGTGCCCACAAATTATTGTGACGCTGAGGTTGTTATGCTAGGAAACTTACATCCTTTAGTGCAATCAAGTGTATTAAATCAAATGACCACTAAACCAAAATTGGTGATATTAGACACCATGAATTTTTGGATGAATAGTGCGCTGACAGATTTGCATGATGTTATTAAACGAATCGATGTTATTACCATTAATGATGAAGAAGCTAGACAATTAACTGGGGAATATTCCTTAGTAGTGGCGGCCAGAAAAATTCATAAAATGGGACCTAAATATGTGGTTATTAAAAAAGGGGAACATGGGGCTTTATTGTTCCACAATGATAATGTGTTCTATGCTCCTGCTTTACCTTTGGAAGAAGTGTTTGACCCTACAGGCGCTGGTGATACTTTTGCTGGTGGTTTTGCTGGATACATTGCAAAAACTGGAGATACTTCATTTGAAAATATGAAGAATGCCGTTATTTATGGATCAACATTAGCTTCTTTTTGTGTTGAAAAATTTGGAACAGAACGTATGAAAACTTTGACGCATGACGAAGTTCATAAACGTTTATTACAATTTAAAAAACTAACACAATTTGATATCAAATTAACATAAACAAACGCGCTCAATTTAGAGCGCGTTTTTTAATTAAATAAAAAACAAATAATACTACTCAAATGAGCGATGCTTTAAAACATGAATGCGGAATTGCTGTTTTAAGACTTTTAAAACCATTAGAATTCTATAAAGAAAAATACGGAAGTGCTTTTTATGGGGTCAATAAGATGTATCTTATGATGGAAAAACAGCATAATCGAGGTCAAGATGGCGCTGGTTTTGCGAGTATTAAATTAGACACCAAACCCGGCGAACGTTATATAAGTAGGGTACGCTCTATCGCACAGCAACCCATTCAAGATATTTTTGCTCAAATTAATCAACGTATTAACAAAGAGTTTTCTGAAAACCCCGAATATGTAGAAAACGTAGCCTTACAAAAAAAGAATATTCCATACATTGGTGAACTTTTTTTAGGACACGTTAGATATGGTACTTTTGGAAAGAACAGTGTGGAAAGCGTTCATCCATTTTTAAGACAAAATAACTGGCAGCACAGAAATCTTATTCTTGCTGGAAACTTTAACATGACTAATGTTAAAGAATTATTTCAAAACCTCATTGATTTAGGTCAGCATCCAAAGGAGTATACAGACACTATTACCATTATGGAGAAAATAGGTCATTTTTTAGATGATTCTGTAAGCAAAATTTATAAAGACTTAAAAGATGAAGGTTATAACAAAAATGAATGTTCCCCACTTATTGCCGACCGTTTAAACGTTGCTAAAATACTTAAAAGAGCTGCGAAAAATTGGGATGGAGGATATGCTATGGCCGGATTATTAGGACATGGGGATTCATTTGTGTTAAGAGATCCGGCGGGGATTCGACCTGCTTATTACTATAAAGATGATGAAATTGTGGTGGTAGCTTCTGAACGCCCAGTGATTCAGACAGTCTTTAACGTAAAATATCAAGACGTAAAAGAGTTGGAGCCCGGTTATGCCATTATCACTAAAAAATCTGGAAAAACTTCCCTTAAAAAAATATTGAATCCTTTAGAGCGAAAAGCCTGCTCTTTTGAACGTATTTATTTTTCACGTGGTAGTGATGCGGAAATTTATCAAGAACGAAAAATGCTTGGTAGATTGCTTATGCCAAAAGTATTAGAAGCAATTAACAAGGACATTAAAAATACTGTTTTTTCATACATTCCAAATACGGCCGAAACTTCCTTTTATGGCATGATAGAAACGGTAGAAGATTTCCTCAATAAAAAGAAAACCAAAGCTATTCTAAGCGGAAGTAGAAATTTATCGGCAGAGCGGGTTACTGAAATTTTATCTCAGATGCCGCGAATTGAAAAAATCGCCATTAAGGATGTTAAATTACGAACTTTTATTACTGAAGACAGCAGTCGTGATGACTTAGTAGCACACGTTTATGATGTAACCTACGGCGTTATCAAACGCACCGATAATTTGGTTATTATTGACGATAGTATTGTACGTGGAACGACTTTAAAGATGAGTATCATAAAAATGCTTGATCGATTGAATCCTAAAAAAATCGTTATTGTTTCTTCTGCGCCACAAATACGTTATCCAGACTGTTACGGTATTGATATGGCAAATCTTGAAAGTTTGATAGCTTTTAAAGCTGCATTAGAGTTGCTCAAAGAATCAAACAAATATGGTATTATAAAAGAAGTTTATGATAAATGCATCGATCAAACAGAACTCGAAGATAAAGAGGTGAAAAACTTTGTTAAAGAAATTTATGATCCGTTTACTGATGAGCAAATATCAGATAAAATAGCAGAATTACTTACTGGTGAAAATGTTAATTCAGAAATAAAAATAATATTCCAGTCAGTTGAAAATTTGCATAAAGCATGTCCGAAACATTTAGGAGATTGGTATTTTACTGGCAATTACCCAACTGTAGGCGGCAATAGGGTGGTTAACAGAGCTTTTATCAATTTTTATGAAGGCAATAAAAAAAGAGCTTATTAATTTTAAAATCATAATTTTTAGGCACTTTATCCATGAAAACTACATTTAATCTAATAAAAATGCTGTTTATCTAAAAAATGAAATTTTTATCTAAAATACATATAAATTGGTATCACCATAACATAAGTAGGTTAAGTTCATGGTAGATTTGGGGCAAAAAAAGGTGAACTTCTGTTCGCCTTTTTTTATGCCCTTTTTAACTAATTGAAGATCATTTCTTCTGAAAACACCCATTTCTTTTTCCTCTTAAGCTAATAATTTAGTAGTTGGACTAAAATATTTTTGTAGTAGTTATACACTCCATACATTTGACTCACCATAACATAAGTAGGTTAAGTTCATGGTAGATTTGGGGCAAAAAGGTGAACTAACGTTCACCTTTTTCATTTTAAATATTTGCTAAATTGATTGATATAAAAAAGCGTCTAGAAAAATCTAGACGCTTTTTTATGATGTTAATTTAATTATCTGTTATTTCCCTTCAGCATATCTTCTTTCAACTTCATTCCAGTTAATGACATTAAAAAATGCATTGATATAATCCGGACGACGGTTTTGATAGTTTAAATAGTATGCATGTTCCCAAACATCAATCCCTAAAATTGGTGTTCCGCCACAAGAAACTCCTGGCATTATCGGATTATCTTGATTTGGTGTTGAACAAACTTCAACTTTTCCGCCTTTATGAACACATAACCATGCCCAACCTGAGCCAAATCGAGTCGCCGCCGCCTTACTAAAGGCATCTTTAAAAGCGTCTACTGATCCAAATGCTTTTACAATAGCCTCTTTTAGCTCACCAGACAAATACCCTTTTCCTTCTGGTTTCATAACTTCCCAAAACAATGTGTGATTATAAAAACCACCTCCATTATTTCTTACGGCAGCATTATTCATATCTAAATTAGTAAGTATGTCTTCAATAGATTTACTTTCTAAATTAGTTCCTGCTATAGCCGTATTCAAATTATTTGTATATCCTTGGTGATGTTTTGTGTGATGTATCTCCATAGTGCGAGCGTCAATATGAGGCTCTAAAGCGTCATATGCATATCCTAATTTCGGTAATTCAAAAGCCATAATTATTTTGTTTTAATTTATTAATATTTTATTTCATTCAAATTTACGGATAAAAGCATTCAATTAAAAATAATAAATAGTTATGAACTCATTGATAGTTTTTATCTTGTAGGCAAAATTAGTTTTTGTGGAAAACTCTCCTTCCTTTACAATTTACAATGCATCAGCAGGTAGCGGAAAGACTTATACTCTTGTTAAAGAGTATCTTAAAATATTATTTAAGTCTGAAAAAAGAGAGCCATTTAAACATATTTTAGCCATCACTTTTACCAATAAAGCCGTGGCTGAAATGAAAGAGCGTATTATTGGTACTCTTAAGCAGTTTTCTGATAAATCCATTTTATCAAAGCATAACAGCATGTTTCTTTCTATATGTGAAGAGCTTGAAATGGACGCTTTCGAATTGCATTTAAAATCTACAAAACTTTTAGAGACTATTTTACATAATTATGCTGCTTTTGATGTATCAACTATTGATGGATTTAATCATAAATTAATCAGAACATTTGCTCACGATTTAAAACTTCCTTTAAATTTTGAGGTTGAAATTGATCAAGAAACCCTTTTAAATGAAGCCGTTGATAGCCTAATATCAAAAGCTGGCCTTGAAAAAAAACTCACAAAAGTTTTGGTAGATTTTGCCATTGAAAAAGCCGATGATGACAAAAGCTGGGACTTATCTTTTGATTTTAATAAGATAGCTAAACTTTTAATTAATGAAAATGATATTCCTTTTATTGAAACTTTTAAAGAAAAATCAATAGGGGACTTTAACGCACTCAAACTTTTACTCAAAGAACAAATAACCATTGCTGAAAAAAGTATTGTTGATACTGCTAATAAAGTTCTAACTTTTATTCAAGAATGCGGGTTAGAATTTAATGATTTTTCTAGCAGCTACTTACCTAAACATTTTAAAAATTTAGCAGAGAAAAAATATGACTTAAATTTTGACGCTAAATGGCAGATAGATTTAATTGAAAACAACCCGCTTTACCCCAAAAGAGTTAGCGAGGATATCATATTAACCATAGATAACATTCAGCCTCAATTAATTTCTGATTATAATGAAACAAAAAAGGCCGTTTATCATCTTAAGTTTCTTAAGGCATTTTATAAAAACATCACCCCTTTATCCGTTTTGAATGCCATAAATCATGAGCTAAATTCACTTAAAAGTGAACAAAACAAAATGTTGATTTCAGAATTTAATTCCATAATAAGCAATGAAGTCAAAAATCAGCCCACGCCTTTTATTTATGAGCGCATAGGCGAAAAATTTAATCATTATTTTATTGATGAGTTTCAAGACACCTCATTGCTTCAATGGGAAAATTTAATTCCTTTAATAAATAATTCTCTTTCAACTGAAAATGGAAGTGCCATGCTTGTAGGTGATGCAAAACAAGCAATATACCGCTGGCGTGGCGGAAAAGCAGAACAATTTATTGATTTATTTCATGATGTCAATCCTTTTCATGTCGAGAAAAAAATAAAAAATCTGCCCACTAACTATCGAAGTTTTAAAGAGATTGTAAGTTTTAATAATGCTTTTTTTAAATATATAGCAACACAAGTTTTTATTAGTAAAGAATATGAAACCCTTTATGAAAATGCCACCCAAAACAGTTCTTTACAGGGCCATGGATATGTAAATTTTTCATTTTTAGAAATAACAAAGGAGGATGACCGGGATGAGCTTTATGCATCTAAAGTATTTGAAACCATTAATACCTGCAGCGAGAATAATTTTAATCTGGAAGACATTTGTATTCTGGTCCGAAAGAAAAAAGAAGGTGTTGCCGTTGCAAATTATTTAAGTCAGAAAGGGGTTCCTATTATTTCTTCTGAGACCTTGTTAATTTACAACGCCCCGGAAGTTAGGTTTATTAATGATTTACTAACACTTATAATCCAACCAAAAAATAATGAAATAAAAGTAAGTGTCTTAAATTACTTAACTTCTCTATTTAATATAATAGACAAGCATGCTTTTTTTAATAATCACATTCATTTGTCAATAGCTCAACTATTTAAAAGTTTTGCGGTTTTTGACGTTTCTATCAATAGCAACGCTTTACTTGATCTTTCTCTTTACGATTTAACTGAAACCATTGTTAGAAGTTTTAGATTAGTAAAAACCTCCAATGCTTACGTTCAATTTTATTTAGATGTAGTTTTAGATTATACACAGAAAAAAGGATCTGATATTTCAGGTTTTTTAAATTATTTCGATAAGAAAAAAGACTCTTTAAGTATTGTCTCCCCAAGGGGTCAAAATGCCGTTCAAATCATGACCATTCATAAAGCAAAAGGACTGGAATTTCCAGTGGTTATTTTCCCTTATGCGGATTTAGATATTTATTCAGAAAAAGAGCCAAAAGAATGGTTTCCGTTAGAAAAACAAAGTTTTAATGATTTTTCACATACCCTGTTAAATTATTCTAAGGACTTTGAATATTTTGGTAAGGAAGGCTTAAGAATTTATAATTCTCACAAATCTGAACAAGAATTAGATAACATCAATCTTTTATACGTTACCTTAACAAGAGCCATTGAACAATTGTTTGTTATTTCGAAAAAAGAAATGTCATCAAAGGGGATTGTCAGTGAAAAAAAATATTCAGGCTTATTTATCAATTATCTCAAATCTATTGGGCTTTGGAACGACTTTGATTTATCTTATAGTTTTGGGAAACCGGAAAGATCTCCCCATCAAAATAAACAACAACTCCTGCTAAATGCGCTAGAATTTATTTCTACAGCAAAAGAAGATCACAATATAAAAATTGTTACAAACTCAGGTTATTTGTGGGATTCCAGTCAAGAAGAAGCGATAGAAAAAGGCAATCTCATTCATGAGATTATGTTTAAAATAAACACCAAGGAGGATGTTGACTTTACAATCAATGATTTTTTGGAATCTTCTATAATAAATAAAGAGCAATCTGAAATACTAAAAAAATTAGTTTTTGAAATAATTGAACATCCAAAACTTTCTAACTATTTTAATTCAGACCTTCTAATTTATAATGAACGCGATATCATTACTGCTCAGGGTCAAATTCTAAGACCTGATAGAGTCATTATTAATGTTAAAAATGAAGCTGTTATAATAGATTATAAAACAGGTAAAGAAGATAAAAGTCATATTCAACAAATTATTTCTTATCAGGATGTATTAGAATCAATGAACTTAAAAGTGATAAAGAAATTTCTTGTCTATATTAATGATGACATACATGTAAAAGAATTATAACTTTGTAAAAAATAATAATAAAATGTACGGCAAACTACAACAGCATTTGCAACAAGAGCTTCAATCTATTGAAGACAATGGGCTTTTTAAAAAAGAACGGATAATAACCTCTGCTCAAGGAGCTGAAATAACTTTGAATACAGGAGAAACCGTTTTAAATTTTTGTGCAAACAATTATTTAGGGTTATCCTCTCATCCTGAAGTTATTCAAGCTGCAAAAAATACTATGGACACTCATGGATTTGGAATGTCTTCAGTGAGATTTATTTGTGGAACACAAGATATTCATAAAGAGTTAGAGCAAAAAATCGCAAATTTTTATCAGACTGAAGATACTATATTGTATGCAGCCGCTTTTGATGCTAATGGTGGCGTATTTGAGCCTCTTTTTGGTGCTGAAGATGCCATTATTTCAGATTCATTAAATCATGCCTCCATTATCGATGGCGTGCGTTTATGTAAAGCCTCAAGATACCGCTATGAAAACAGTAATATGTCTGATTTGGAGCAGCAACTTATTTCTGCCGATGAGAATGGCGCTAGATTTAAAATTATTGTAACTGATGGTGTGTTTTCCATGGATGGATTAGTGGCTCCACTTGATAAGATTTGTGACTTAGCAGACAAGTATGATGCGTTAGTTATGATTGATGAATGTCATGCCGCTGGATTTATAGGAAAAACTGGCAGAGGAACCCTTGAGGAAAAAGGTGTTATGGGTAGAATTGACATCATTACCGGAACTCTAGGAAAAGCTTTGGGAGGCGCCATGGGTGGTTATACAACTGGGAAAAAAGAAATTATTGAAATGTTGCGTCAACGTTCAAGACCTTATTTATTTTCAAACTCACTCGCGCCAGCAATTGTTGGTGCTTCAATTAAAGTTTTTGACATGCTCGCTAGCGATACCAGTTTAAGAGATACTTTAGAATGGAATACTAATTATTTCAAAAAAGGTATTAAAGAAGCTGGTTTTGATATTATTGATGGAGATTCTGCGATCGTTCCTGTGATGCTTTATGATGCAAAACTGTCACAAACTATGGCCAATATGTTATTAAAAGAAGGTATTTATGTCATAGGGTTCTTTTTTCCTGTGGTTCCAAAAGAAAAAGCAAGAATTAGAGTACAATTATCATCAGCCCATACAAAACTGCATTTAGACCATGCTATTGATGCATTTACTAAGGTTGGAAAAGCACTAAATATTATATAAAATAACTCGGAACTATTGATGATTAAACAGTTTCTTCAATTTTTTTATATATTTGTCTTTGTTAATAAATTTTAACAACTTACTTTTGTTTACAATTAACACTTAAAATTAAACTTTTGAATATGAAAAATCTTAGCAGATTATTGTTCGCTATGTTGCTTGTACTTGGTTATAGCAACGTTAATGCGCAAGACAAAAACAACCCATGGCAAATTACTATTGGGGTAAACGCGGTTGATTTATTCCCTGTAGGAGAAGATGCTCCACAAGGTGATATGTTCGCTGAATATTTTAATGTTGGTGATCACTGGAATATTTTACCTTCAGTATCATCAATCTCTGTATCTAAATATTTAAGTGATGGCTTCTCTTTTGGAGTAGCAGGATCTTTAAATAAAATCTCTAAGTTTGGAGATGCTGAAGTAAGTGATTTATCTTACTATGCTGTAGATGGTACCATTAAATACAACTTCCTTGATGGAAAAACTTTCGATCCTTATTTAGGCGTTGGTGGAGGTTACACTTGGGTTGACGACATTGGAGCTGGTACTTTAAACGGGACTGTAGGTTTTAACCTTTGGTTCGGTGAAAATGTTGGTTTAACTGTTCAATCTTCTTACAAACATGCGTTTGAAGATTATTTATCAACTCATTTCCAACATACTGCTGGTATCTCCATCAAATTTGGTGGAAGAGATACTGATGGTGATGGTATTTACGACAAAGATGATGCTTGTCCAGATGTTCCTGGTTTAGCTGCTTTCAACGGTTGTCCTGATACTGATGGTGATGGTATTGAAGATAGTAAAGATGATTGTCCAAACGAAGCTGGATTAGCTGAGTTTAATGGCTGTCCTGATACTGATGGTGATGGCGTGGCAGATAAAAATGACAAATGTCCTACAGTTGCTGGTTTAAAAGCTTTAGCTGGTTGTCCTGATGGTGACGGTGATGGTGTAACAGATGCTGATGATGCTTGTCCAACTGTTGCTGGTCCTGCTGCTAATAAAGGTTGTCCTTGGCCAGACAGAGATGGCGACGGTGTATTAGATAAAGATGATCAGTGTCCAGACGTTAAAGGTACTGTAGCTAATAATGGTTGTCCAGAAGTAACTGAGGCCGTTAAATCTGCTTTAAATGCATATGCTAAAACAATTTTGTTTGATACTGGTAAAGCTACTATTAAATCTGCATCTGCAGGTGTATTAAACGATATTACAGCTATCTTAAAAGAATACTCTAATGCTAAATTTACTGTTGAAGGTCACACTGATAGTGTAGGTAGTGAATCATCAAACCAAAAATTATCTGAAGCAAGAGCTGCTTCTGTTAAAGACTATTTAGTTGCAAATGGAATTGACGGTTCTAGACTTTCATCAATTGGATATGGTGAATCTAAACCTATAGATAAAAATACAACTAGTAAAGGTAGAGAGAACAACAGACGTGTTGAAATTAACTTAGTTAAGTAATTACATTTAATTAACTAAAAAATAATAAGTTTAAAACGCTTCGGATATCCGAAGCGTTTTTTATTTTTATATAATGGCTACCTTTATTTTTGATGTATTAAAAGATTTACAAAACAAACATGTAAACCTTTCTTCAATTACTTTTATTTTACCCAGCAAAAGGGCTGGAATATTTTTAAAAAACCAACTTACTCAAGTTGTTAAAGAAACTATTTTTTCTCCTGAAATTCTAAGTATTGAGGAATTTGTTGAAGATTTGTCTGAACTTAAAACTATTTCAAATACTGAACTGCTTTTTGAGTTTTATAACACTTATATCCAATTAACACCTAAAGACCAGCAAGAATCATTTGAATCTTTTTCAAAATGGGGCCAAATACTCATTCAAGACTTTAATGAAATTGACAGATATCTGATTCCACAAAAAAATATTTTTAATTATTTAAGTGCCATTCAAGATCTGAGTCATTGGTCATTAGAAATAAATAAAACAGATTTTATAAAAAACTATTTGTCCTTCTGGAATAAGATATTTACTTATTATTCTCATTTTACCGAACAATTATTGCTTAAAAAATCAGGCTATCAGGGTCTGATTTATAGAGAAGCTGTTGAAAATTTAGAAGCTTATATTCAAAATAATCCAAATAAAGACCATGTTTTTTTGGGCTTCAATGCATTGAACTCCAGCGAAGAAACTATTTTTCAAGAACTTCTTCAAAATGGCCATGCTAAAATCTATTGGGATATTGACGAGGTTTTCATGAATAATTCTATTCATGATGCCGGGTTATTCACTAGAAGTCATAAAAACAAATGGCACTATTTTAAAAAAAATAATTTTGATTGGATTACCAATAATTATTCTAGAGAAAAAAACATATCGGTCTACGGTATCCCAAAAAATATAGGTCAGGCAAAATACATTGGTTCCATTTTAAAGAACTTAAAGCAAGGCAATGATTCTTTAAATAATACCGCAGTAGTACTAGGGGATGAAAACTTGCTGATTCCGGTTTTAAACTCGCTTCCGTCCAACATAAATGCCCTAAATATCACCATGGGGTTTCCATTAAAATCTATTCCTCTGGCTTCATTATTTGAGCACTTATTTCATCTGCATAAAAATCAGTCTCATTCATTTTATTACAATGACATTATAATTCTTGTGTCGCATCAATTTTTAAGGCCCTTATTTTATGTTAATGGTATTGATTATGCGTCAAAACTTATAGAAACCATTGAAGCTAATAATTTAATTTACCTTAGTGTAGAGCGATTAAAAGAAATTACAGAAGCGCAGTGCAATAGTACAATTGATCTATTGTTTTTAAAATGGCATGAAACAATAAATGAGGCATTAAAAAACTGTTCAAAACTCATTCTAAGTATAAAAACATATTTAGATGAAAATAAGGCTTCAAACCTATTGTCGTTAGAATATTTATTCCGTTTTAATGAATTGTTCAATGAGCTTACGTTGTTAAACTCTAAATACAAACATATTCATGATATTTCAACATTATATAGCATTTTCAAAGAATTATTAAGCACAGAAACATTAGATTTTAAAGGCGAACCATTACAAGGATTACAAATAATGGGCATGCTGGAGTCACGCGTTTTAGATTTTGAAACGGTCATCATTTCTTCAGTAAATGAAGGAATTCTACCTGCTGGAAAAAGCAATAATTCATTCATTCCTTATGATGTAAAAGTAGAAAACAAACTGCCGACCTATAAAGAAAAAGACGCTGTTTATACATATCACTTTTATCGTCTTTTGCAGCGCGCAAAAAACATTTTTATATTATATAACACAGAGGCTGATGTGGTAATTGGTGGCGAGAAAAGTCGTTTTATTACCCAATTAGAATATGAAGATATTCATAAGCTGTCCTATCATCTTATTACTCCAAAAGTTCCTATTATTATTAATACCCCAAACAGCATTACAAAGACACAGGAGGTCATTGAATCTATAAAAATAATAGCCCAAAAAGGATTTTCTCCATCTTCACTAGCCAACTATATTAGAAATCCGATAGATTTTTATTATCAGAAAATTTTAAATATTAAAGAATATGATGAGGCAGAGGAAACGGTGGCGGCCAATACTCTTGGGACTGTAATACATAACACCCTTGAAGACTTCTACAAACCTTTTATAGATAATTTTTTAACTGTTGAAAATATCAAAGAAATGAAACTTCTTATAGAAAAAACAGTAACGTATCATTTTAAAGATGTCTATAAAGAAGGAGATCTTTCCAAAGGAAAAAACTTGATAATATATGAGATTGCAAAACGCTATGTTTCCAATTTTTTAGATTTAGAAATAACTGATCTAAAAAAAGGAAATCAAATAAAAATAGTAGCTATTGAAACGGATAATTTTATTGAAATTGAAATTCCCGAATTAAACTTTCCCGTAAAAATTAAAGGTAAAATTGACCGCATTGATGAATATAATGGGATTATTAGAATTGTTGATTATAAAACCGGAAAAGTAGATCAAAATGAGGTAGAAATTATAAATTGGGATGACATTACCACAGATTACAAAAAATTCGGTAAAAGCTTCCAAATACTAACCTATGCCTGCATGATGCATATGTCTGGCAATATGAAGCTACCTATTGAAGCTGGCATCTTTTCTTTTAAGAATTTAAAATCCGGATTTTTAAAATTTGCCAAAAAAGACAGAAGCGGCGCCTATGCTAAAAAAGATGCTTTAATCACAGTTGAAACACTTAACTACTTTTCAATCCAGCTGAAAAATCTTATTTTAGAAATCTGTAATCCCAATATCCCTTTTACTGAGAAAGAAGTATAGATCATGATTAAAAAAAGTATTTTAATTCAAGGTAAACACCAAAAACCTATTTTAATAGACTATCGGTATTTGGATAATGCATTACAAAAACCCGTCATAATTTTTTGCCATGGCTATAAAGGCTTTAAAGATTGGGGCGCATGGAATTTAATGGCCAATGCCCTTACTGAAGCAGGTTTTTGTTTTATTAAATTCAATTTTTCTTATAACGGAGGAACTAAAGAACAACCTATAGATTTTCCAGATTTAGAAGCTTTTGGGAATAACAATTACTCTATAGAATTAGACGACTTAGACTCTGTAATTAATTGGGTTTGTTTAAATATTAAACTTTCATCACAAACCAATCTGAATAATATAACATTACTAGGGCATAGCAGGGGCGGTGGTATTGTAACGATAAAAGCTGAAGAAGATTTAAGAATTACAAGTGTTATTACATTGGCAAGTGTTAGCGATTATAAGGTTAGGTTCCCCAAAGATGAAGCTTTTGAAGTATGGGAAAAGAATGGTGTCTATTTTGTTGAAAATGGTAGAACGAAACAACAAATGCCTCATTATTTTAGGTTTTATACAGATTTTGTTGAAAATGAGAATCGCCTTACCATACAACGTGCTGTATCAAATATGAAAATTCCACATTTAATAATTCATGGAGATGAAGATGCTAGCGTGTCCGTTGAAGAAGCAAAAAAACTTCATAAATGGAATCCAAACAGCCGATTAGAAATTATTGAAGGTGCTAACCACGTGTTTGGAGCTTCACAACCATGGACGGAAAATAATTTGCCCAAATACCTTGAAAAGGTTATAGATATCATTAAATCTTTTAATCAGTAAACACCAAATTAAAAATGCCAGTTTTAAACTGGCATTTTTAACTCATTCTTCTAATAATAAGCAATTAGTCTTTCTTTACGATAGCTAATTTTATAACAATAGCCATTAATAGCCAGATGATAAACGTTTCACCGTTAGTCATCTCATAAGTAGAACCAGCTAAGGCTGCCATTCCTAAAATGATGTAAATAATGACAGGTGATAATACTAAATACAGTAGAAGATTAAGAATTGATTTTTTAAAATCCATAATAATAATTGTTTGGTTAGTATTAAATATTAATTTGTAAAT
>JAHENA010000163.1 GCA_024643405.1 Flavobacteriales bacterium
AAGTTGAATTTTGAATTAAATCAATGGCATCAATTATTTCGATAATGTCATTATCAAAATTAAGAGCATAGTTATTTATGTCTTTTTCAATACTAATTAATTTTTCTTTACTTGAATTTAAATTAGTTTGAAAAAGATCTAAATTATTTTTATTAATTCGAGTTTCATCAAGGTTTTGACCGTTTTCAAGTAAAGAAGAATGATAATTCAGTAAACTCTTAGAAATATCATGCTTAATTACTTGAAGATTATCCACCATAACAGGCAAATAATCAAGCTTTTTTTGAAGTTGAGTATAACCAATAAACAGGACAAGTATTAATAAGATAAATGTAAAAAAAATCAATGTTATCCTTACTTTAAAGGATCGCATTGATTGAAAAAGAAATGCCATCTTTATTTGCTTTTTTACAAACTTATTTATAATTGATGGAATTCCCAAAAGTATTACAACTATTAGTTTTAATAATCTAACCTTTTTAAGGTAATAGTTTCATATTAAAGGTAATACTAATTTTTAACATTTTGTTGGTGTATTTTTTTCGATTTTTTAAATATTCAATTTTAAAAATAATACATTTGAAATGACTTAAATTAAATGAAAAATGCGCATAGAATATGATTTAAAATTAGGCTTTAAAGATGTTATGATTCGCCCAAAAAGATCAACATTAAAGAGCAGATCTCAGGTTAATTTAGATCGTGATTTTAAATTTTTACATAGTTCGCATATCTGGGAAGGCATTCCTATAATGGCTGCCAATATGGACACTGTGGGGACATTTGAAATGGCAAAAGCACTTTCTCAGAAAAAATTATTTACTACTATTCATAAACATTACACTATAGATGACTGGAATGATTTCTGCACTTCCGCCCCAAAAGGTATTGAGAACTATATTGCTATTAGTACCGGGACCAGTAATAAAGATTCAGAAAAACTGGCTGTAATTTTTAATTTCAATCCACATTTAAAATTTATTTGTATTGATGTTGCCAATGGATATTCTGAACATTTTGCAAACTTTGTAAGGAAAACAAGAAAACAATATCCAGATAAAGTGATTATTGCAGGTAATGTTGTAACCGGTGAAATGGTTGAAGAATTATTGCTGTCTGGAGCAGATATTGTAAAAGTTGGAATAGGCCCAGGATCTGTCTGTACTACTAGAGTTAAAACTGGGGTTGGTTATCCTCAACTCTCTGCTATTATTGAATGTGCTGATGCAGCTCACGGTTTGGGCGGTCAAATTATTAGCGATGGTGGCTGCACAACGCCTGGCGATGTTGCAAAAGCTTTTGGAGCTGGTGCTGATTTTGTAATGCTTGGAGGTATGCTAGCTGGACATGATGAGAGTGGCGGAGAAATAATTGAAAAAAATGGTAAACCTTTTAGGAAATTTTATGGTATGAGTTCTTCAACTGCTATGGAAAAACATGTTGGTGGTGTTGCCGATTACAGAGCTAGTGAAGGTAAAACAGTTGAAGTCCCCTATAGAGGAAAAGTAGAATCAACTTTACAAGATATTTTAGGAGGTTTAAGAAGCACTTGTACTTATGTTGGTGCTCAAAGGCTCAAAGAACTTACTAAAAGAACAACCTTTATTAGAGTTGCTGAACAGGAAAATAGGGTTTACGAAAAAGAATTGCATCAATAAACAAAAGTTGTTTAGTTAACTTAAAACTCTAAAGATTATTTATTATTACTTAAATTAACAGCTACCATTTTATTGATTAAAAATGTTCCATACTTTTATTGGAATAACCATCTTCCGAGTCCATTTAACACAAAACAATTAGGCTGATAATTATGTTAATAAGGCCTTCGTTTTTTTTGAAAAGTGTATTCATTTTCATTTAAAAAACATTTAAATTGTACCTTACCAAAAACCAACAAGTAAATGGCATTAAAAATTGTAATATCACATAAAACACTATATAAATACGATCGTCCTGTAAAATTATCACCACATATATTTAGATTAAGACCTGCACCACATAGCAGAACTCCCATTGAAGCCTATTCCATAAAAATAAAACCCGAAAACCAATTTTTTAATTGGCAACAAGACCCGTTTGGCAATTATTTAGCACGTGTTGTTTTTCCTGAAAAGACAAAAGAATTATCTATTGATGTTGAAATTATTGCAGATTTAAAAACGATTAATCCCTTTGATTTTTTTGTTGAAGAATATGCTGAAGACTTTCCATTTAAATACGATGAAACATTAAAAAAAGAACTTTTACCATATTTAGAAATTGGCGAAAACGGAAAATTACTTCAAGATTTTTTAAAAACGATTGATCTTAAACCAAGAAAAACAATATACTTCTTAATAGATATTAATAAAAAGATATATGATTTTCTAAATTACAATATTAGGTTAGAACCCGGCGTGCAAAGCTGCGAAGAAACTTTAGAACGTAAAAATGGGTCTTGTAGAGATTTTGCATGGTTATTTGTGCAAGTCATGAGATATTTAGGATTGGGAGCCAGGTTTGTTTCTGGATATTTGGTACAATTAAAAGCAGATGAAAAATCTTTAGATGGCCCTTCTGGCCCAGAAAAAGATTTTACAGATTTACATGCTTGGGCTGAGGTATACATTCCAGGAGCAGGCTGGATAGGATTTGATGCCACTTCTGGATTATTAGCTGGTGAAGGCCATATTCCCCTGGCATGTACACCCTCTTTTGAAAGTGCAGCACCTGTAAGTGGTTTAACGGATGTTTGCGAAACAGAATTCTTCTTTAATAATTCTGTACAACGCATTTTTGAATCTCCAAGAGTAACCAAACCTTACACTGAAGAACAGTGGGATGCTATTTATAAACTGGGTTTTAAAGTTGAAAAGCAATTAGAAAAAAGTGATGTCAGACTCACGATGGGGGGCGAACCTACATTTGTTTCTATTGATGATATGGAATCTCCAGAATGGAATACTGATGCCGATGGACCACATAAGAGAGAACTCGCTAAAAATCTTGCCATTAAACTATATGATTCTTTTGGTAAAGGCGGTTATTTGCATCAAGCTCAAGGTAAGTGGTATCCTGGTGAACCATTACCAAGGTGGTCTATTGAAATTTGCTGGAGAAAAGATGGCAAAAACATATGGCATAACAGGAAGCTATTATCTTTATTTTCAGATAATTTAAAGCTGCCTGAAAATGCTGATAAAGCTTTTTTAACAATACTTACAAAATATCTTGGTATTACAGATAAAACCGTATTGCCTACGTTCGAAGATGCCTTTTACTTTCTTTGGGAAGAAGGTAAAATGCCCATTGATGTCGACCCAACGAAAGAAGATGGTCATTTGCTGGTAAAAAATAAACTGCAAGAAATTCTGAATCAAGAGAAATCGAATCCAGTCGGCTATTTACTACCATTAAATAACACGAAAAACGCTTGGCATACCTGTACATGGAAGTTTAGAAGAAAACATATTTTTCTATTGCCTGGTAATTCACCAGTAGGATTAAGATTACCTTTAAACTCTTTAATAAAAAACCCAAAACAAG